>NCHI01000064.1:17241-25705 GCA_002281815.1 Methylotenera sp. 24-45-7 | reverse complement strand
CAATCAGTGAGTCAGCTAGGCTATGAGCTGGTGGATTTGGAAATTTCAAATCGCGGCAAATTGTTACGCGTGTTTATTGATAAACAAAATCCTGCCGACCTCAAAGATAGCGTCAACATTGATGATTGCGTGCTGGTGAGCAATCAACTGGGTAATTTGTTAGCTGTTGAGCACGAAATTGATTATGACCGTTTAGAGGTGTCTTCTCCGGGCATGGATCGTGTGTTGAAAAAAGAAGCAGATTTTGTGCGTTTTGTGGGTGAGCGCACCACAGTTAAGCTGCGCGTACCGCTAATAGAAGTGACGGTTAACGCTAAAACTGGTGCGGAAGAAAAAGTCACCAAAAAGAATTTTTTAGGCATTTTGCGCGGTGTAGAAGGCGGCAATGTGTTGTTGGAGTGTGACGGCGAAGTGCAAAAACTCGCTTTATCCAATATTGATAAAGCACGCTTGAACCCAGCGTTTTAATTTAAATACAGATAGAAATAAAGATTAACCTGCAATTTATAGTCGGAGATTGATGATGAGTCGTGAAATTTTATTGTTGGTAGATGCCTTGGCGCATGAAAAGAATGTGAGTAAAGAAGTTATTTTTACTGCACTAGAGCTGGCTTTGGCTTCAGCTACCAAGAAAAAGCATCATGATGATGCCGACGTGCGCGTGGAAATTGATCGTGAAACGGGCGACTACAGAACATTTAGACGCTGGCAGTATGTTGAGTATGATTTATTGGAAAATTCCGCTTATCAAATTGATGAAGAAAACGAGCATGCAAAAGGCTTGAACATTGGCGACTATTACGAAGAGCCATTAGAAAACATCGAATTCGGCCGAATTGGTGCGCAAGCAGCCAAACAAGTCATTTTGCAAAAAGTGCGTGAAGCTGAGCGCGAGCAAATTTTAGAAGACTTTTTGGCGCGTGATGAAAAGCTAGTCACTGGTGTGATTAAGCGTATGGAAAAAGGCAATGCAATTATCGAAGTTGGACGTATTGAAGCGTTGTTGCCACGTGAGCAGATGATTGCTAAAGAAAACTTGCGCGTGGGTGACCGTGTGCGTGCTTATCTGTTGCGTATTGAGCGCGGTGGCCGTGGCCCGCAATTAATTCTTTCAAGAATTACCCCGGAATTCTTGATTCGTTTGTTTGAATTAGAAGTGCCAGAAATTGAAGAAGGTTTGTTAGAAATTCGTTCTGCTGCACGCGACCCTGGCTTGCGCTCAAAAATTGCAGTAAAAAGCAATGATCAGCGTTTAGATCCAGTGGGTACTTGTGTAGGTATGCGTGGTTCACGTGTGCAGGCAGTTACAGGTGAGTTGGCCGGTGAGCGTGTGGATATTGTGTTGTGGAGCATGGAGCCAGCGCAGTTTGTCATTAATGCGATGTCCCCAGCTGAAGTCTCAAGCATCGTGGTAGATGAAGATGCACACAGCATGGATGTGGTGGTTGAAGAAGAGCAGTTGGCACTTGCAATTGGCCGTAACGGTCAAAACGTACGCTTGGCTTCAGAGTTAACTGGCTGGACCTTGAATATTCTGACCGTTGACCAAGCTGCACAGAAAAATCAGGAAGAGTACGCAAGTGTTAGCCACCTGTTTATGGAAAAACTTGACGTAGATGAAGAAGTGGCAGAAATTCTAGTGCAAGAAGGCTTTAGTACATTAGAAGAAATTGCCTATGTACCATTAGCAGAGATGCTGGAAATCGACGCTTTTGACGAAGATACAGTAGAAGAGTTGCGTAAACGTGCGCGTGCAGCATTGTTAACAGAAGCCATCGCTAAAGAAGAAAAAGTGGAAGAGGCGGCTGAAGACTTACTGACGCTAGAAGGCATGGATGATGTGACAGCACATTTGCTCGCTTCAAAAGGTGTTTCAACCATGGATGATTTAGCTGAGTTAGCCATCGACGAATTGGTTGATTTGACTGGTATGGATGAAGAGCGCGCCAAAGCACTGATTATGAAAGCGCGCGAGCCATGGTTTAAATAAACCCATGTAGAAATCGCGCTGGCGAGTAACACCAGCGCGTTAAGATTGAAAATTTAAGAAATAGAAGCAGTAAGGCTAAGTAATAAAGCTTAGAGAAAAGAATACTGGAGCAACAAAATGGCACAAACTACCGTAGAACAATTTGCGAGCGAATTAAAGCTACCCACAGCCTTGTTATTAGAGCAACTTACAAGTGCAGGCGTACATAAATCAAGTGCAGAAGACCAATTAAGTGAATCTGATAAAACGGCTTTGCTTGAGCACTTGCGCAAAGAGCACGGTACGCTTGCGCCAAAAAGTAAAATTACGTTGACGCGTAAATCAAGCACAGAAATCAAAAAAACTGATAACACGGGTAAGGCGCGCACGATTCAGGTTGAAGTGCGCAAAAAACGTGTGATTGAGCAGCGTGATGAAACCGAGCTGGAAGTCAAAGAAGAGGACGTCACTACGTCAGCAGAAGTTGAGGCAATCGCTGAGCCTGTAATCGAAGTGCCAGAACCGGTCGTGGTAGCAGAGCCGGAGCCTGAAGTGGTCGTTGAAGAGCCTGTTGCTGTAGTTGAGCCTATTCAAGTTGAGGTGCCGGTAGTCGCTGAGGTGGCAGAAAAGCCAGTTGTAAAATCACAAACCATTAGCCGCAAAGAATTACTAGGTGCTGATGAATTAGCTTTGCGTGAGCATGAAGCTAAACGTCATGCAACTTTGCTTGCTATGCAGGCTGAAGATAAGCGCAAAAAAGAAGAGCTAGTAGCACGTCGCCTAGAAGAAGAAGCCAAGCGTTTGGCTGAAGCTGAAGCGGCAAAAGCAAAATCTGCGAAACTTTCAGAAGGTACGCTGCATAAACCTGTTGCAAAAGAGGGTGCAGAAAAACCTGCTAGCAAGGAAGCTAAAAAAGGTAAGAACAGCAACAATAAAGAGTGGAACGATGCCGAAAACAAAAAGCGTGGTTTAAAAACCCGTGGCGATGTCACCTCTGGAAAAGCTGGCTGGCGCGCGCCTAAAGGCAAAGGCCACAAACATCATAACGACGATGATCAGCAGCATGCATTTAGCGCACCAACAGAGCCTATCGTGCATGAGGTTCTGGTGCCAGAAACTATTACCGTTGCTGATTTGGCGCATAAGATGGCGGTTAAGTCAGGTGAAGTCATTAAAGCACTGATGGGCATGGGTATGATGGTGACTATCAACCAAGTGCTTGATCAGGAAACAGCGATTATTGTGGTTGAAGAAATGGGACACACGGCAAAAGCCGCCGCGCCAAACGATCCAGATGCATTCTTGGAAGAGACCGATCACGATGAGGCAGTGCTAGAGTCACGCCCACCGGTAGTAACAGTGATGGGTCACGTTGACCATGGTAAAACTTCATTGTTGGACTATATCCGTCGCAGCCGTGTAGCAACTGGCGAAGCCGGTGGTATTACACAGCACATTGGTGCTTACCATGTGGAAACACCGCGTGGTATGGTGACTTTCTTAGATACACCAGGCCATGAGGCGTTTACTGCTATGCGTGCCCGCGGTGCTAAAGCTACCGACATTGTGATTCTAGTGGTTTCGGCAGATGACGGCGTGATGCCGCAAACGATAGAGGCGATTCACCATGCGAAAGCTGCGGGTGTGCCATTGGTAGTTGCAATCAATAAAGTAGATAAACCAGACGCAGCACCGGAACGCGTGAAGATGGAATTGGTTGCACAAGAAGTTGTGCCTGAAGACTTTGGCGGCGAGACCATGTTCCGTGAAGTTTCTGCAAAAACTGGGCAAGGTATTGATGACTTGTTAGAAGCAGTATTGCTGCAAGCTGAAGTTTTGGAGTTGCAAGCACCTAAAAACACTCCGGCTAAAGGCTTGGTGATTGAAGGTCGTTTAGATAAAGGTCGCGGTTCAGTGGCTACAATTCTAGTGCAATCAGGCACCTTGAAACGTGGTGACATGATTTTAGCTGGTACCACTTTTGGTAAAGTGCGCGCCATGCTGGATGAGTCAGGTAAAGAAATTCAAGAGGCTGGCCCATCTATTCCAGTAGAAATTCTAGGCTTGTCAGATGTGCCTAGTGCAGGCGAAGAAGTCATTGTATTGAACGATGAACGTAAAGCGCGTGAAATCGCACTGTTCCGTCAAGGTAAATTCCGTGACGTGAAACTGGCTAAACAGCAGGCCGCCAAACTGGAAAACATGTTTGAGCAAATGGAGTCAGGTGAAGTGCAAACGCTCAACTTGATTATTAAATCTGATGTACAAGGTTCATACGAAGCCTTGGCTACCAGTTTGCAAAAACTCTCAACTAACGAAGTCAAAGTGCATATCATTCACACCGCTGTTGGTGCGATTAGCGAATCTGATGTGAACTTGGCTGCCGCTTCTAAAGCGGTATTAATCGGCTTTAACGTGCGTGCCGATTCTGGTGCCCGTAAGCTGGTAGATACGTTGGGCGTGGATGTACGTTACTACAACATTATTTACGAAGCAGTAGATGAAGTAAAAGCAGCCTTGGGCGGCATGTTGGCGCCAGAGCAAAAAGAGCAAATGATTGGTACTGTTGAAATTCGTGAAGTATTCCGCATTTCTAAAGTGGGCGCGATTGCCGGTTGTTATGTACAAGACGGTATGATTAAACGTAACTCTAAAGTACGTATCTTGCGTAACAATGTGATTATTCACACGGGTGAGCTGGATTCATTGAAACGCTTTAAAGATGACGTAAAAGAAGTTAAAAACAACTTTGAGTGCGGCTTGTCGATTAAGAACTTTAACGACATTGAGGTTGGCGATATTTTAGAGATCTACGAAATGGTCGAAGTGGCTAGAACGCTATAACTTCAAAATTCGTCATGATACGTCGTTGCAAAATAAAAAATGTTCGCTTACATATGACTTATATGCCGCGCTCCATTTTTTATTTTGCGCCTAGTCTCATTTAGACTTTTGAAGTTATTAATCAAGGATAATCAGTAAATGGCTAAAGACTTTTCACGTAGCCACCGCGTGGCCGAACAAATGCAGCGCGAGCTGGCAGACCTGTTGATGTTTGAGTTAAAAGACCCACGCGTCAACATGGTCACTATTACTGGTGTTGAAGTGACTGGTGATATGGCGCACGCCAAGATTTTTTATAGTGCAGCAAAGGCCAGTGATAATTTGCAACAAGGTTTAGAAAAATCAGCAGGCTTTTTGCGCACACAGCTGGGCAGGCGCATGTTGTTGCGCACCGTTCCGCAACTGCATTTTGTGTATGATGCATCGATTGATAACGGTATGAAAATGTCCAAGCTGATCGATGAAGCGTTGGCTTCGAAACCAGAAAAATCATAGACCTAAAAGTTAGCTCAGCCTTTGCAGTACAAAAGACCAAAAAAACCAATTAACGGTATTTTATTGCTAGATAAGCCGCTCGGCTTTTCATCTAATCAAGCCCTGCAAAAAGTAAAATGGCTGTTACAAGCCGCTAAGGCCGGACACACCGGCACTTTAGATCCGCTGGCCACTGGCCTATTGCCATTATGTTTTGGCGAGGCCACCAAATTCGCACACTATCTGACTGATGCCGATAAAACCTATATTGCTACATTAAAGTTGGGCGCCACCACGACTACCGGTGATGCTGAAGGCGAAGTGGTAATATCGCGGCCGGTGCATGTTACTCAGCAGCAGTTTGCACACGCATGCGCAAGCTTCGTAGGTGAAATCAGCCAGACCCCGCCTATGTATTCTGCTTTAAAGCATGAAGGTAAGGCGCTATATGAATATGCGCGTGCTGGTATAGAAATTGAGCGCAAATCCAGATTGGTAACGATTCGTCAAATTGATGTGAATGCGTTTGATGGTGCAGTGGCTACTATTACCGTTAGCTGCACAAAGGGCACTTATATCCGCACCTTGGCAGAAGATATTGGCGAGTTGCTAGCTTGCGGTGCACATTTAATCGGCTTGCGCCGAACTGCTACCGCCAATTATCTAATTTCACAAACTGTTACGCTAGCGCAGTTTGAAAGCATGACCGAAGAGGAGCGCTTGGCAGCGTTGGCGCCACCAGATAGCGCGGTATTGGATTTACCAGAAATCACTATCGATAACGATAGTGTGTTTTACTTGTTGCAAGGCCAGCCAGTTTGGTTGAGTGGACATGCTTCAAATGGTTTGTTGCGTATCTATGATGAAGCGCACAGATTCCTAGGATTGGGCGAGCAGCAGGCTGACGGTAAAATTGCGCCTAAGCGCTTGATGCAGCAAGTAAATAATTGAAATTTATTGCAAATTTAGCTTGTGAAGCCTAACACTTGTCTCTATAATGCGCGGTTCATGTAAATGAATGCTCTAGCGGATTCCCTGCTTTTGCATTGACGCAAAACCTCTAATTAGGATTAAGTTATGGCTACTACAGCGCAAGACACATCAAAAATCATCGCGGAATATCAACGCGCTCCAAACGATACAGCGAGTCCAGAAGTGCAAGTTGCACTGTTGACTAACCGTATTACTTATTTAACAGAACACTTCAAATCTAACAAAAAAGACAACCACTCACGTCGTGGCTTGTTGGCTTTGGTAAGCCAACGTCGTAGCTTGTTAGACTACTTGAAACGCAAAGACGCAAGCCGTTATCAAACATTGATTCAACGCTTAAGTCTGCGTAAATAACTTTTATAAAAGTGTCAAAGTTCACAAAGTATTGCCTGTTAACTTTGGGCGCACTTTTATAATTGCTGTAAAAAGCCGATAGCAAATTGTTGCATCGGCTTTTTTTATTGTCAGGCGGCTATTGGGTAGTGAATAGCCTCCGTAAAAGAAAAGGAAATTAAATGTTTAATAAAGTTACTAAAAGTATTCAATATGGTGCGCATACGCTCACCCTTGAAACAGGTGAAATCTCACGTCAGGCAGATGCTGCGGTTTTAGTGAGCTACGGTGATACCGTAGTGTTGGTTGCAGTGACCAGTAAATCAGAAGTGAAAGCTGGCCAAGACTTTTTTCCATTGACAGTTGATTACATGGAAAAAACCTACGCAGCCGGTAAAATTCCTGGTGGTTTTTTCAAACGTGAAGGCCGTCCTTCAGAAAAAGAAACACTCACCAGCCGTCTAATCGATCGCCCATTGCGTCCGCTGTTCCCTGAAGCGTTTTACAACGAAGTGCAAGTGGTGGCAACTGTGTTGTCATCAGACCCAGAAATTGACGCTGACATTCCGGCAATTATTGGTGCTTCAGCAGCGATGTCATTATCTGGTATTCCATTCTTTGGACCATTGGGTGCGGCGCGTGTTGGTTATATCAATGAAGAATATGTATTAAACCCAACTAAAGCCCAATTAGAAGAAACTGAATTGGATTTGGTCGTGGCGGCCACTGAAACTGCTGTGATGATGGTGGAATCAGAAGCGAAAGAATTGTCTGAAGAAGTGATGTTGGGCGCCGTGGTTTACGGCCACGAGCAAATGCAAGCCGTGATTAAAATGATTAGCGAGCTAGCTGCCGAAGCGGGTAAAGACGCTTGGGACTGGGTTGCCCCAGAGCCAGACACTGCATTGATTGAAAAAGTGGGCGCATTAGCGGCTGCCGACATCAACGCTGCATTCCAAATTAAAGCCAAAGGTGCTCGTTCAGCTAAGTTGGAAGAAATTACCAACCGCGTATTGAGCGAGCTAATCACCGAAGAAACATCAACCGCAGAAGCGAATAAAATTAAAAATGAAATTTTTAATTTAGAAGCTAAAACTGTGCGCAGCCAAATCTTGAATGGCGAGCCACGTATTGATGGCCGTGATACACGTACTGTGCGTCCAATCAGCATCCGTACCGGCGTGTTGCCGCGTACCCACGGTTCTGCATTGTTCACACGTGGTGAAACACAAGCGTTAGTGGTTGCAACATTAGGTACAGGCCGTGATGAGCAAACCATTGATGCTTTGCAAGGTGAATACAATGACCGCTTCATGTTGCATTACAACATGCCTCCGTATGCAACCGGTGAAACTGGTCGCGTAGGTACGCCAAAACGCCGCGAAATCGGTCATGGTCGTTTAGCTAAGCGTGCGTTGGTAGCAGCATTGCCAGCGAAAGAAGACTTTGATTACACCATGCGTGTGGTTTCAGAAATTACCGAATCTAACGGTTCAAGTTCAATGGCCTCAGTATGCGGCGGTTGCTTGGCATTGATGGATGCTGGTGTGCCAATGAAAAACCACGTTGCAGGTATCGCAATGGGTTTGATTAAAGAAGGCAACCGCGTTGCGGTGCTGACCGACATCTTGGGTGATGAAGATCACTTGGGTGATATGGACTTTAAAGTAGCGGGTACAGAAGATGGAATTACTGCATTGCAAATGGACATCAAAATTACCGGTATTACTGCACAAATTATGCAAGTGGCGCTAGCGCAAGCTAAAGAGGGTCGTGCGCATATCTTGGGTATCATGAAGCAAGCGGTAAGCGGCGCTAATACTGAAATGTCACAATTTGCGCCACGTATTA
>NCHI01000064.1:0-17190 GCA_002281815.1 Methylotenera sp. 24-45-7 | reverse complement strand
CGGTGCGGTGATTCGTGCGCTCACTGAAGAAACTGGCACCAGCATTGATATTGAAGATGACGGTACCGTGAAAATTGCTTGCACTAGCCCTGAGCAAGGTGCTGAAGCGCAACGTCGTATCGCAGAAATCACTGCTGAAGTAGAAGTAGGTCAAACTTATGAAGGTACTGTGATTAAGTTGCTCGATTTTGGCGCAATTGTGACATTGTTACCTGGTAAAGATGGTTTGCTGCACATTTCACAAATCGCGCATCAACGCGTGAATGCAGTATCTGACTTCCTCAAAGAAGGCGATGTTGTAAAAGTGAAAGTGGTTGAAGCGGATGAAAAAGGTCGTGTGCGTTTAAGCATGAAGGCTTTGATTGATCCACCAGCTGCAGAAGCAAAAGCAGAGACTGAGGCTGACGAGTAATATCTAAGCTTGAGCTAAACAAAAAGCCCGCGTAAGCGGGCTTTTTGTTGATTAAGTCGCAAAAGATGCGACTTGATGATTACTTGGCGACTTGGCGCTCTCTTAACTCATCCAAGGTTTTGCAATCAATACACAAAGTTGCAGTTGGACGTGCTTCTAAACGTTTTAAACCAATTTCAACACCGCAACCTTCACAGTAACCATATTCTTCATGGTCGATATTGCGCAGCGTTTCGTCAATTTTTTTAATCAGTTTACGTTCACGGTCACGGTTGCGCAGTTCCAACGTCATGTCTGACTCTTGGCTGGCTCTATCGTTAGGGTCAGCAAACATAGTCACTTCATCTTGCATGGTGTGTACAGTGCGGTCTAGCTCTTCACTCAGTTCAGCTTTCCAGTCGTTCAGAATTTTGCGGAAATGGTTTAATTGAGCTTTGCTCATGTAGTCTTCATCAGGTTTTGGCTGATAAGGCGTGAAGTGTTTAGTAATTACATCTGCCATAATTTTGGACCCAAATACTAAAAATAAAACTATTAAAAAATAGCTACACAGGAGTGTAGCTGGTTATAAATTAGCGCATGAGTGTACACTGATTAAGAGTTTGATGCAAAACCACGTGGAGAAGCGCTAATTCATTGAAAGCTTAGCGTTAATTGTTGATTTTTTCTTCGCTTAATTCAAGCGATAACAAGGTGTTTTCCATGAGTGTTGCTACCGTCATTGGGCCTACGCCGCCTGGCACTGGCGTAATCCATCCGGCGCGTTCTTTTGCTACATTAAATTCTACATCACCGCAGATTGTGCCGTCGGCTAAACGGTTGATACCGATATCAATCACTACCGCACCTAATTTAATCCACTCACCCTTGATTAAGCCCGGCTTACCTGCCGCTGCCACTACTAAGTCAGCATTCGCAAGAATAGATGGCAAATCTTTGGTGTGGCGGTGGCAACTCGTCACTGTGCAGCCAGCAAGTAAAAGCTCTAAACCCATTGGACGTCCTACGTGATTAGACACACCAACCACTACAGCATCCATGCCCATCAAATTAATATTGCATGCTTCTAGCATTTTGATCACGCCAAAAGGAGTACATGAGCGCAACGTAGGCTGGCGCACAGCAAGCCTGCCAATATTGTAAGGATGAAAACCGTCCACATCTTTATTGGGGCTAATTGCTTCAATCACATGCTCATCTTTGATGTGTGCAGGTAATGGTGCCTGCACCAAAATACCATCAATGGTTTTGTCTGCATTCAAACTCTGAATTAGTGCCAGAAGCTCGGCCTCGGTGGTTGAGGCTGGCAAATCATATGCGACTGAGTGAATGCCAACTTTTTCACATGCCAAGCGCTTATTGCGCACATAAATTGCAGAAGCAGGATCAGCACCAATTAAAATGACCGCCAACCCAGGTTGACGCTTACCCGCCGCCAATCTTTTGTCGATGCGATTTTTTATGGAATCTAGCAAGTTTTCGGCAATAAGCTTGCCATTGATAATTTGAGCAGTCATTTGATGAGTTTGAATTTTAAAATTCGGACAATTAACAAAATAAAATGAGATTTTAACATATAGGAATTGACCACAAGCCTAGTTTGGGTTATATTTCTGCCTCTTCGGCGTGTAGCGTAGCCTGGTAGCGCGCCTGCTTTGGGAGCAGGATGTCGGGAGTTCGAATCTCTCCACGCCGACCAAATAAATTAGCCTGTTGATACCCAATATCAACAGGCTAATAAGTTAAAGTCAGCCCGAAGTACTTTATATGTTTTTTGATATAAAGTCTTGTAACCAAAATCTGCCCGTAGCTCAACCGGATAGAGCACCAGCCTTCTAAGCTGGGGGTTACAGGTTCGATTCCTGTCGGGCAGGCCAGTAAGTTTTAAGTCTCTATGGTGGCTGTAGCTCAGCTGGTAGAGCCCTGGATTGTGATTCCAGTTGTCGTGGGTTCGAGCCCCATCAGCCACCCCATATTTTTCAAGCACTTAGCTAATCAAGATCCTCCACTCAAGTCTGTTTATTAGACGATTGTCTAATATTTTTGTATTTTGATATCATTATTCTTTAATTTGTAATTGATAACGTAAGGACAATAAGTGAGTGAATGGATCTTAGTTTTAACATTAAATCTCCTTACAACCACCGGCGATGTGCGTGATATCTCACCTGAGATTGTTAGTGGATTTTCATCTAAGCAAACATGTGAGATTGCCGCAAAAGACATAGCATATAAGCTGGTGGATTTGGCAGGGAAGCATAGAGAGCAACAAGGCATCAATAAAGGAACGAGTAAAAGTGGACCATCAATTTATTACGAATGTATTTTGATTAAAAAATAGATTTGAATTATTTGAGTGCCCTAACTTTTTTAAATTCTCTTTGTTTTATGTAATGATCAGTCATCGCTGATGTTGAATGACCAGCCAGCGATTGCGCATCCAGTCCCATACCTTTTGCGTCTGTTAATGCCTTTGCTCTAATATCATGAAATGTAAAACGCTGGCATCCGGATTCTGCCCATTTAATGCACTCTATTCCACATCGCCTTAAATCCAGTATCTGAATATGGTTGACCTTGCCTAGTGCAGAATAAATAAAGACCGTGTACAGGGCGCTTTAATGTTTTTGCCCTAGTTACGACATCAACTAAGCCATCAGTCCATTCGTAAAGCTGTTTGGAGCCTGTTTTGGATTGTTTTATCCATATACCTTCCTCGGTTATTTGATCTAGCCTAAGTTTTAAGATGTCACCCCTTCTCATTGCAGTTATATATGCAAAATCCATAACTATTGCAATTAGTTCACTAGCCAATTTTTTGACATTCTCAAATTCTTGATCTGAAATGTAGCGGTCGCGTCCTTTTTCTGGATGTTTTGCAACACCTAAGCATGGATTTCTATCAACTTGCCCCCAGCGCATGGCATAGCTAAACATATGTGACAGTAAAGAGATTTCTCTATTTGCACGAATAGGTGCTTTAAGACCTCTTATATCTAAATAGTTTGCTATATGAGTTGGCCTAATTTCAAGAACGAGCATTTTGCCAAATACGTTTTTTAAGTTTTTGGCTTCCATTAAATTACCGGTATAAGTTGCTTTCGCTTTTTTGGGTGCTATATCTATCATGTATTTATCAATTAGAGCCGCCATTGATCCAGTAAGTGGTTTTTCTGAGCCAATCTCGCGTGGCGTTTCACCTTCAATTTCTGCCCATTTTGAAAATGCAATAGCTTTATCATCTGATAATCTGATCCATTTATTTTCTCTAGAAACATAATAATAAGCACCATGTTTGAGATACATTCTAGGCGGAAGATTGAAGTTATTTTTGCGTCTGCGTCCCATGCAATTTCTCGCTATCTAATAGCATCAAAATTAGGTTCATTCGATATAGCTATGCTTGTAGTTATTTGTAGTTTTTCGATAACAAATGAACGTAAAACTTTTGGTTTTCCAGCGGCACTTACAACATATCTATTGCAACATTTAAATCCTGTGCGTTTAAAGATTGCGCGTGAGCAAAAGACGCATGCAGCGTTGGCAGAGGCGAAGGCGGTGTTGATAGGCCGCGCCATCATGGATCAAAACCGCCCCGGCAGTTTGCCGTGCCCAGATACAGATGATAACGGCAGTGCTGACTTATTTGCGGGCAATCGTTGTCCAAAATACATCGGACGTTTTCCGTGGAGAACGCTAGGCATCCCAGCTTTGCAAGATGGTGATGGTGAGCGTTTGTGGTATACCTTATCGAGTAACTATCGTGATCATTCAGCTGTAATGCCGCTCAATAGTAATGTGGCGGGTTTTCTATCTGTTGATGCAAAACAGGATATTGTGGCGGTAATTTTTGCAGTCGGCGCAACCGTAGCAACACAAAATGGCAGACCTAGTAATGCGCATACTGATTATCTAGAAGGTGAAAATGCCGACTTAGATACAGTATTCAGCGCTGTTCAGTCGCCACTACAAAATGATCGCTTGTTGGTGATTACCCGTGCAGAGCTGATGCAGCAGGTCGAGAAGCGCCTATTGGGAGAGGCTGCTAATGCGTTGCAAAAATATTTCGACAATCCTACGCATGCTTATTTTCCTTACGCTACGCTAGCAAATAATGGCAGGTGTGATTCGCACTTATTAAATTCAGGTTTTATACCCGTCCCATATCCACCAGATTGCCCAGTCTCATCATTACCCGATATTGGCGTTTGGTTCAAAGATAACGCATGGATGCCTTTATTGCGTTATGAAGTTGCCCCAGCATGTGTGCAATCTATGTCTAATTGTAGCGGCGCGGGTTTTATAACAGATGGTGAATTCAATGATGTGCGGGTGCGGTTAATGATGATTGCTACAGGGCAAAAACGGCTAATTCGTTAAGGATATCAATGTGAACCGATTGGCAAAAAGTGGCTTTAGCTTACTGGAAATGACAGTGGTATTACTGATTTTAGGTTTGCTTATGGGCGGTTTATGGATGCCACTTCAGGCGCAAACCGAATATAGAAAACGTCAGCAAACTGCTAGTGCACTAGCAGAAATTAAAGAGGCATTAATCGGTTTTGCTATATTAAACGGTCGTTTACCATGCCCTAGTTTTGTTAGCGATCCTGCGCACATAGAGTTTGGAGTGGCTGCTGTAACATGCCCTCGAACATCGGCTAGCAGTGAGGGTTATTTACCATGGAAAACACTTGGTGTGAGTGAAACTGATGCATGGGGCGTGACGCAAATTACTGGTGCTGGAGGCATGCAAGGTTATTGGCGTTATCGGGTTGATGAAAACTATGCAGGGATATTTAGTTTTATTACTCAGTTTTCAGACCAACTACAAATTAGGAATAGTCTGGGCAATGCTTTAACAACAACGACCGAACGACCAATCGCTGTTATTTACTCCACCGGTAAAAACTTGCATGCCGATGGTGAAAACGCAGATTACGAAGCATCCGCTGGCGTATATCAAAGCGATGTACAATCTACCAGTTTTGACGATATGCTAATTTGGATTACACGACCATTATTGATGAATCGTATGGTGTCTGCTGGTAAACTTCCCTAATGAACGACAATCAACTTTTACGTTATAGCCGCCACATTCTGCTGCCGCAAGTCGGTTACGAAGGGCAGGATAAATTAGTGAACAGCCACGCGCTGATTGTGGGCGCTGGTGGCTTAGGCTCGCCGGCTGCACTTTACCTTGCTGCTGGCGGCGTGGGCACACTGACTATTTGTGATTTTGACCTGGTGGATTTGACTAATTTGCAACGTCAGATTTTGCACACCACAGCCAGTGTAGGCATCAATAAAGCCGTTTCTGCACGCAAAACCTTGCTAGAAATCAACCCAGAAGTGCAGGTGAACACGGTAGAAACTAAATCCACCGCAGCCGAGTTTGCAAAACTAATCGCACAAGCCGATGTGGTGCTCGATTGTAGTGACAATTTTGCTACGCGCTATACTTTGAACAAGCTGTGTGTGGATCTGAAAAAACCCTTGGTATCAGGTGCCGCGATTGGTTTTGAAGGACAGGTCACGGTTTACGACATGCGCTCAAATATTAGCCCGTGTTATCACTGTTTATTTCCAGATAGCGGCGAAGACGCCGAGTTACGCTGTGCTACGAATGGAGTATTTGCCCCTTTAGTCGGAATGATAGGTACTTGTCAGGCAGCAGAGGCGTTGAAGTTGCTAATGGGGATAGGTGATAGTTTGCAAGGACGTTTACTGTTGCTTGATGCATTAGCCATGGAGTGGCGCACCATCAAACTGAGTAAAGACCCAGCTTGCAGCGTGTGCAGTATTTAAAATTCCCTCCCTCTTAAATGAGGAGGGAATTTAAAGCATATGAATTATTTACCGCCAACCAGCGATTTAACCGCACCCACCAAATCACCTGGCATGACAACGATTTTGCTGTTTTCAGAAGCAGACATGGCTTGCAGTGCAGTAATGTAGCGGTCACCCAGCAAGAACATGGCTGAAGAATTATTTTCTTTCACGGCTTCAGTAATAAATTTAATCGATTCAGCCGATGCTTTCGCCGCCACCATTTGCGCTTCAGCATCTTTACGTGCTGCTTCTAGGCGCGCTTCGGCATTCAGAATAAGAGACTGTTTAGCGCCTTCAGCTTCCGTCACCACTGCCACGCGCTCACGCTCGGCTGCGGCTTGTCTTTCCATGGCTTCTTGCATGTTGTGCGAAGGTTTGATGTCTTGAATTTCAACGGATTTTACTGTTAAACCCCAATCCAGCGCTTCATCGGCAATGGCTGCTTTAAGTTCTGCTTTAATGCGGTCGCGCGAAGTGAGCGCCTGATTTAAATCCATGCCGCCAATAATTGAGCGCAGGCTGGTTTGCACCATATTGCGCATGGCTTCGCGGAAATTTTCAATACCGTATACCGCACGGTCAATTTTGGTCACTTTAATAAACGCCACCGCATTGGCTAAAATCACCGCATTATCGCGGGTGATCACTTCTTGTTCCGGCACATCCAAAATAATATCTTTGGTGGTGACCTTGTAACTCACTTTGGTGAAAATCGGGTTAATCACATGCAAGCCCGGTGAGAGTACGCCAGCGAATTTACCCAAGCGCTCTACCACCCATTCTTCACCCTGCGGCACAATACGCACGCCTTTAACAATGGCGACAATTACTAAAAATATGAGTACAAAACTAAATTCAGTCATTTTATTTCCTTTAAGTGATATCGTTCGTTTTTGAAATTCTGAGCGTGTTGCCTTCAACCGCCACCACACGCGCATGGCTACCAACTGCAATTGGCTCGTCTGATAACGCTACCCATTCGCGGCTACCCATTAAGCCTTGTGCAAAACGTATGCTGCCATTTTGTGCAGGACCTGTTGCTTCGATTACTTCCCCGACGCGGCCGATTTCTTCACCTTGTGCCTGCCCTATGCGGTAATGCGTTTCAGTTTTTTTGTAAAAGCGGCGCCAAATGGCTAAAGAGCCCAGCGACAACACTGAAAACACGAGAAATTGCACAGCATAAGGCGTCTCGGGCGCCAGCCATACTAGCGTCGCTACACAAAAGGCAGCAATACCAAACCACAGTGCGTATAAAGTGCCGGCCACCATGATTTCCACTGCTAGTAGAACAATCCCTAATACTGCCCAAATCCACATTGCTTCTGTCATGGCATTCCTTTTAAAAAAAGATATTTACTGCATTATTTATTAAGCAATGTTACATGATATTTAAAGATTTTTTCGTAAGTTGAATTTACAAAGTTTACAATTGACTAATCACTATCAATCGCTGCTAAAAAGGTGAAAAAACAACCATGACAAGCACACAAAAACTCAATATTCCAAGTGACCGTGTTGAACGCTTGCATTATATCAAGCGCATGTTTCCACAAGCTACTGGCGAAGATTTAAGCAATAGCTGGGCGGGAGGTCGTTCGCAAGCCTTGTCTAAATTACACAGCATTGATGCGCCATCATATGCGCGTAACCGAAATTTTATCAATGGCGCGGTTACGCATCTTTCACCTTATTTGCGCTATGGATGTTTAAGCCTCAATGAAACCTTTGCAGCGGTAAAAGCCAAGTTTGGTTTAGTGGGCGAGAATCTACTCATGCAACTGGCCTGGCGCGATTTTTGGCGTCAGGTTTGGTATGCCAATGGCGATGCAATTTTCAGTGAAATGGAAGCGCCTAAAGTAGGCATTGATTACGCACCACTTAATGACTTTGTAAAACAAGGTAACACTGGTTTGCCGTGCATGGATGCATTTGTTGACGAGCTATTAACCACTGGTTATATGCACAACCATGCGCGTATGTGGTTTGCCAGCTATGTGGTGCATCACTTAAAAACGGATTGGCGCGACGCAGCAGATTGGTTTGAATCTAAACTACTCGATGGCGACTTTGCCAGCAATCACTTGTCATGGCAGTGGGTAGCTTCAACCTTCAGCTCTAAACCGTATTACTTCAATAAAGAAAACTTAGGCCGCTATACTGGTGAAAAATATTGCACCGGTTGCACGGCAAAATGCCCATTTGACACAGATTATGAAACGCTCAAAGAGCGGCTGTTTACGCAGGCGCCAGCTTCGCAAGCCAAGCAATATTTGATTACGCCACCATTGACGCGCCCCCCTAGCGGCCATACCGCGGTTGCAGTGTATGTGCATGATGAAATGCTGTCGGCCACTAACCCTTTACTTAATCAGCCGTTTCCTAAAATATTTGTTTTTGATCCGGAAATCTATCAACATTGGCCTCTGTCTAGATTGCAGTTTATCGCCGACAGTTTGAGTGAAATGATGAATGTAGAAGTATGGCTGGGCGACACCTATGAAGTGCTGATGCAGCGCGCTGTGGGTAAGGTGATTAGCCAGGACACGCCAAACTTAAAAGTAAAACAACTGCTTTCATCATTTAGCACTAAGTGGCAACCGGTGCCTAAATTGGCCGATGTGGAATTAAGCGAAAAACGATTACGCCGCTATTCGCGCTATTGGGAAAAAGTAGGGCCAGTTTTGCTAGCAACCAAAGCCACCTAGCTTTAGGGTTAGCACTAATTTGCTTTAGGGCTAGCAGTAATTTTTGTTATTGTTGTGATAAGTCGCCGCATCTTGCTGTATTAGCAGGATTATTTTTGGTGGCAGCAGCGCGGCATGTCGCGACAGTAGGGCGTACTGTGATAAAATTCGCCTCCATGAACACTCAAAACACAAGCACCCCAACTCACGAATTAGCCCACGAATTAGCCAAGTCATTTGACCCCAAAACCATAGAAAGCAAATGGTACGAATTTTGGGAGAGCAAAGGCTATTATGCGGCTGGTTTAGATCAAAGCAAGCAAGATAACTTTTGTATCTCTTTGTGGCAGCCTGGCACTGACCATGCGGGGATTGCCACGCAGATTGTGGTGGAGCGCCAGCTTGATGCGCAAGGTGTATCGCGCCATGACTTGGGTCGCGAGAAATTTCTAGAAAAAGTCTGGGAGTGGAAAGAATACTCAGGCGGCACTATTACTAAGCAAATGCGCCGTTTGGGCACTTCGCCGGATTGGTCACGTGAGCGCTTCACTATGGACGAAGGGTTGAACAAAACCGTCACCGAAACCTTCGTGCGCCTGTATAACGAAGGCCTGATTTATCGCGGCAAACGTCTGGTGAACTGGGATGTGAAGTTAGGCACAGCGGTATCTGATTTAGAAGTAGTGCAGGAAGAAGAAGATGGCTCGATGTGGCACATCAATTATCCTTTGGCCGATGGCTCAGGACATTTGACTGTAGCGACAACGCGCCCTGAAACCATGTTGGGTGACGTGGCGGTAATGGTGCATCCTGAAGATGAGCGCTATGCGCATTTGATTGGTAAAAACGTAACACTGCCATTGTGCGAGCGTGAGATTCCAATTATTGCCGATGATTATGTCGATAAAGAGTTTGGCACCGGCGTGGTAAAAGTGACGCCTGCACATGACTTTAATGACTATGCCGTGGGTCAGCGCCACAAGTTACCAATGATAGGTATTTTGAATCTGCAAGGTTTTGTGAATGAAGCTGCGCCTAAGCCGTATCAAGGTTTAGAACGTTTTGCTGCACGCAAGCAAGTAGTGGCAGATTTAGAAGCGCAAGGCTACCTTGTTAAAGTAGATAAACACAAACTCAAAGTACCGCGCGGTGACCGCACCGGCGTGGTGATTGAGCCTATGCTCACTGACCAATGGTTTGTGGCGATGAGCAAACCGGCTGCCGATGGCAAGTCCATCACCCAGAAAGCGCTGGATGTAGTGGCTTCAGGCGAAATCAAGTTTTATCCGGAAAACTGGGTCAACACTTACAACCAATGGCTGAATAACATTCAAGACTGGTGTATTTCACGCCAATTATGGTGGGGGCATCAAATCCCGGCTTGGTATTCAGATGATGGCAAAGTATATGTTGCCAACGATGAAGCCGCAGCGAAAGCACTGGCAGCTAAAGATGGCTATAGCGGCAATTTAACCCGCGACAACGATGTGCTGGACACTTGGTATTCATCTGCACTGTGGCCGTTTTCAACGCTGGATTGGACTGGCGACCCGGAAAAAGACGCAGCCAATGTGGCCTTGCAGCAATACCTGCCATCTAGCGTATTGGTGACTGGTTTTGACATTATTTTCTTCTGGGTAGCGCGTATGGTGATGATGACCACGCACATCACCGGCAAAATTCCGTTCAAACATGTGTATGTACATGGCTTGATTCGCGATGCCGAAGGCCAGAAAATGAGCAAATCTAAAGGCAACGTGCTCGATCCAATTGATTTGATTGATGGTATTCATCTTGATGAGTTAATCAAAAAGCGCACCACTGGCTTGATGAACCCGAAACAAGCCGAGCAGATTGAAAAACGTACGCGCAAAGAATTCCCCGAAGGCATAGCGGCTTATGGCACCGATGCTTTGCGTTTTACCTTTGCCGCGCTGGCGTCACCGGGGCGTGATATCAAGTTTGATTTGCAGCGCTGTGATGGCTACCGTAATTTTTGTAATAAATTATGGAACGCCACGCGCTTCGTGCTGATGAACACCGAAGGTCAAGACAATGGCTTGGAAGACTGCAAAACCAAGCCAGAAGGCTATTTGAGCTTTAGTCAGGCTGACCGTTGGATCGTGAGTATTTTGCAACGCACCGAGGCGGATGTAGAACGTGCGTTTACGGATTATCGTTTTGATTTAGCAGCAAAAGCGATTTATGAATATGTGTGGGATGAATACTGCGACTGGTATTTGGAGCTGGCAAAAGTGCAGATTCAAAACGGCACCGATGGCGAAAAACGCGCCACGCGCCGCACTTTGCTGAGAGTGCTGGAAACCATATTACGTTTAGCACACCCGATTATGCCGTTTATCACCGAAGAAATTTGGCAGACCATAGGCCCAATGAGTGGTCGCACTGGTGCGAGCATTATGTTGCAAGCTTACCCCAAAGCGCAGCCGGGAAAAATTGATGAGGCAGACGAAGCTTGGGTGGCCTTGCTTAAACAGGCGGTGGACGCATGCCGTAGCCTGCGTGGTGAAATGGGTATTTCACCAGCCGCACGTGTGCCACTGATTGCCGCGGGTGACGCTGAAAAACTTGCCAAATATGCGCCATATTTGAAAGCGCTGGCCAAGCTAGAAGATGTTGCAATCGTGACTGATTTGCCAGAAGCCGATGCGCCAGTGATGCTGGTAGATGACTTCAAGCTTATGCTCAAAGTTGAAATTGATGTAGCGGCTGAAAAAGAGCGTTTGGGCAAAGAGATTGCGCGTTTGGAAAACGAAATCAACAAAGCCAATGCAAAACTAGGTAATGAGAGTTTTGTGGCGCGCGCACCAGCAGCAGTGGTGGAGCAAGAAAAAGCACGTGTAGCAGAATTTAGTGCCAATCTTGAGAAATTGCAGGCACAGTTGCAAAAACTCAAATAGCTGCAGCGGTGGTTCAACATTAAAAAAGGCGCTTTAGCGCCTTTTTTAATGGATACGCTCAGCTTAACTGACGCGTTTTTTAATATAAAACGTGAATGTTTTTTCGTGTTCGTGTAGTTCTAAAAGTTCATGTCCGGTTTGCACACAAAACGCTTTAAAGTCCTTCACTGAGCCAGGGTCGGTAGCGATTATTTTCAACACGCTGCCCGCTGCCATGTCGCTCAGGCTTTTTTTACAACGCAATATTGGCAGTGGGCAATTTAAACCACTGGCATCGGTTTCTTTATCAAAATGCATGATGAGGTGTTTCCTTGCTGCTTATTTGGTTTTGGTCACAAACGGATAGCCTGCTCTGCCCCACGCCAGAATGCCACCAGTTAAGTTATATGCATGTTTGCAACCTTTGCTAGCAGCAAAAGCGGCGGCATGCGCAGAACGAATGCCGCTGTGGCAATAAAATACAATATTGTCGGCTTTGCTGATTTGGTCATATTGCGCTGGCAACATGGCGAGTGGAATGTGCACAGCACCGGCAATAATGCCGCGCGCCACTTCGTCGTCGTTACGTACATCCACCAGTAGCGGTGGGTTTTGGGAAAGCAAAGGCAACAAAGCCTCTGCCTGAATATCTTGATACGCGCTCATGAAAGTACACCTAAATTAGTAAACACGGATGATAGCAATTAAGTATCTAAGGCGCACTATATTCGTATGAGTTCAATGATCAGGCAAGCTGAATATCTATAAATTAACTGCTAATAGCTTGCTGCTTTCAAGCACTAGTTCATTGAGTAGGCTGTTATCAATTTCCGGCTCCAAATTAGCCGATGCGCCTTTTTTGCCTGTGGGTGTAATAGAGAGTTGCTTACCATCGCGCGTCAGTTTAGCTTCAGCTCCGCAAGAGCGGCAATACACATGGTCGCCGTTTAAATGACGGCGGCTGATGACAATGGTGGGGCCGCACATTGGGCACTCCTGCACCGGTATTCCAGCATCGCTATGACCGACGATGTGATCAAGACGACCCGCTTGCCCTAATTGGATAAAGTGCCTACCCCAAACTTCATGAAACTGGGTATCAAGATTTGCTTCAATAATTTTCAAAGCTTGCTCTAGCGGCATGCCGCTGCGATAAGGGCGGGTGCTGGTCATTGCATCAAACGCATCGCAAATGCCAACAATGCTGGCGTCTACACTGATAGCTGCACCAGACAACCCATTGGGATAGCCACGGCCATCAGGCATTTCATGATGTGACAGAATGGCGCTACGCACTAAATCTGCCAATGGGTGGTCACTAAGTAAGCGGTTACCTACTTCAGGGTGTGTTTTAATCACTGCATATTCTTCATCAGTCAGTTTGTCGCGCTTGTTTAAAATGGCATCTGGCACGCCGACCTTACCTAAATCATGTAAAAACCCACCCAACGCAACACGTGCTACTTCGTTGGGTGCTAAGCCACCAACTTCAGCCAACAATCGACTATATTGCGAAACGCGCCACAAATGTCCGCCGGTGTAGGGGTCGCGCGCTTCTACCATCGACGCCATGGCAAATAAGCTTTTTAATAAATGTTCAACAGGTTTCATGGCTGATTTCTACCTTAAAAATTCAGTAAGCGAATCTGGTCATGCATATTGTCAGCCAGTTTCTGGAGTTTAATGGTGGAGTCGCGCAGCACATCAGTATTGCGATCAGCCGCGTGCGTGCCATCATCAATATCTTTTAAATGCGACTGAATAAATTTGAGTTGTGCGCGGTGCAGCTCAATATCAATATCCTTTTGCACGCCATTAGTTTTAGATGAAGATTCAATATCACTCATGAAATTAAGTGCCGCGCTTCTGAGTTTATGATTACGCTCCGACATATTGGTACGTGTGACTTCAGTAATATCGGTCAAGCTTTTGATGGTGCGATTCACTTCTTCAGAAGTGCCATATAAAGTGTGGGTAAGCTTTTGAAACTCTTCCAACAGGCGATTAGTCGAGTTCACAATATCGCCCACTTCATCGTAACTAAAGTGTTTCAGACGATACGTCAGATCGCGTCGGTTGGTTAAATCGGTGAGTTGTGAACTCACAGCTTTTAAGGGTTTAGATACTTGGCTGTGCGAATAATACGCCATAGTAATTACGCCTAAAAATACCAAAATTGCCAAAACGATACCCGCTTGTATTAATTGCTCGGTGAGTTGTTGAGAGTTTTGTGCAGATGATAGGGTCTTGGTGGAGACTTCTTTTACCAGGCTATCCAACTCTTGGCTCATGGCGTTTGCACTCGCGCTAAATGCAGATAACGCCTCACGCGCTGCATCCCAATCTACTTCTGGTTGCTTCATTACTTGCACAAAGTTATTGGCTAAATTAGCTTGTTTCACGCCAATTTCTAATAATTTGGCTTCGTGCGATTTGTATTCATCCAAGCTGCGTAATTTGGAAAAATTATCTTTCATCATGGCGAGTGAGCTTTGGTGGCTAGTCTCAAACGCTGCGTGGTCATTGGTGGCATAAAGCTCATACAGCTGATTGATTTGCACTTGCAAATCACTTTTTAAGCTGGCGGCAGTAATTAATGCCGGAATTTTTGTCTGTGACAGATCTACCGTGGTCGCTTCAATTTGTTTGCCATTAAATAAGGTGAGTGCAGCAAACGCTGATAACAGCAAAAAGCCGACAACGTAACCCAGCATTATCTTTTGCATGACGCTTAAATTCATTTGTGAGTCCTAAATTGTGGGGAGCAAAATTTAGTCTCACGGCAGTTTCAATACTTACACATAAACAAAAGTATTTATTTAATGCGCAAGCTTATGCCTAGTCAGTGTGCAATGAAGCTAAGTATAGCGCCTCAACTTTTGTGCGCGCCCAAGGGGTTTGACGCAAGAATTTCAAGCTGGATTTAACACTAGGATCTAGGCTAAAGCAGCGTATAGGAATGTTTCTGGAGAGCTCATCCCAGCCATAACGCTCCACCAAGATGATAATAATTTGCTCTAATGTGATGCCATGTAGGGGATTGTTGGGTTGGTTTTGCGTTTGCTGGGTCATGTTTTTGCTGAAAATGTGGCTTGGTTTAAAATTGGATTGAGTTTAGTTAACAGTGCCATTAAGCATGCGCTTAATCAGTTCCTGTATTCCCACTTCAGCCTTCCATCCCAATTCGTTTGCAGCTCGCTCTGGATTGGCAAGACTTTGTGAAATTTCGTTCGGACGTTTAAACGCATGATTGATGACGACATGTTCGCGCCAATCCATGTGCAGTTGCTCGAAAACTTCGCGTACCAGATATTCAAGTGAATAAGACTGGCCTGTGGCAAGAATATAATCGCGCGGTTCAGTTTGCTGCATCATTCGCCAAATACCTTCTACATATTCAGGCGCCCAGCCCCAATCTCTAATGACTGAAAGATCTCCTAGTTCCAGCTTTTCACGACTACCATCAGCAATTCTTTTAGCCGCTTGCACTACTTTTTGCAAAACAAATTGATGCGGACGTAATGGTGACTCATGGTTGAATAATATGCCTGAAACACAAAACAGCTTAAACACTTCTCGATAGTTTGCCGTTTGTAAAAACGCACAGGCTTTGGCAGCGGCGTAAGGGCTGGCAGGATTGACAGCGGTAGTTTCAGTAGCAGCTTGGATGGTGTTACCGAAGCACTCGCTAGATGATGCATTGTATATTTTGACAGGCGCATCATGGTTACGTGACGCTTCAAGCAGATGGTGCGTAGCTAGTGTGACACTGCTGAAAGCCTCTGCAGGGTTTGCAAATGACATGCCAACTGAGCTTTGTCCTGAAAGGTTGTAAATTTCATCAGGGTAAATGGCGTTGATAATCTGCGTAATACTGTTCAGCTCTGATGGCGACCAAGGAACAACCTTGACTTGTTCGGCAATCCCTAATTTCGATAGATTTTCAAAGGTTTGGCTTTGAACTTTCCTAGAACTACCCCAAACTTCATAGCCTTTGTCCAACAATAATTTGGCAAGTAAAGATCCATCTTGACCGGAAACACCCAGAATGAGTGCGCGTGGTTTAACTAAGTTGGTCTCCACAATCATACGCTCGTGAAAGGTAGCATCATGGCATCTACAAACTTATCTGTGCCATGGTGCGCAGACCAATTCTTACTTGCCTCGAACGCCCCCGAAGCAATTGTTTGGTACTCTGACTCTGCACGTGCAACAGCCGCTAAGATGCTGTCAACATTATAAGATTCAAATGTAACGCCAGCTTTGGTTGAGTTTATAAAATTGCCAGGGGCTGTATTGGCAGGCGCAACAACAGGCACGCCACGCGCTACTGCCTCCCAGCCAATGGCAGAAGCCATGTGCTTATAAACAACAGGGTCATAGGGCAGCACCACTAAATCACATTTAGAAATTTCTTCAGAAATATCATCAACAAAACCAAGAATTCTTAGTTTGCTCGAAGGAGTTCCGTCAATTTTCCCTTTTGAATCATGCACAATCACTTCGAAGCCTAGCTTGCAAAGTCTTTGGATGAGTTCTGGCAGTAGGTGAATACCTTTGCGTGTTGATTGATCCCCGAAAAATCCAATGCGCTTCAATACAGGTTTTTGTGCAGCAGCCGGGTTCGTGTCAACCAGTAACGGAAGCACCGAAATTTTATTATTTAAAATAGGTGTGAATAAGGGCACTAGCTCTTTAAAGGTAACGCCAAATTGAATATTAACCTTTAACTTATGAGCACGTAGCGCAGCATCGCGCCACATTGCTAGACCAAAGTCAGCTTTATACTCCGGTGCCACATGTAGACATGCACTTACTGGGCAGCGTATTTTAGCGACTGCCAATGCATTAAGTTGATACTCAAATAAAGTAGGCCATAACCACGCTGCATTTTGATCAATCGATTGCAGTGTGGAGGCAAGTAACATGGTGTTATCAAAATATAAACTCAGTGCGCCAGTGAGAGGGTCTGTTTTATCCTTGGTTGCATAAGGATTTTCTATAAATACAGGCATGATTTTTCCGTATTTTTCTAATACAGTTTTGGCACTCTCCGTAATGTTTTTGCGCGTATATATCCACACATCGTGATCACCTGAATTTTTTAGATATTCCGCAATTTTTAGGCACCAATCAAAATGATGTCCAGTCTGTTCGCTTAATGCAGGGTCAATAATATTAATTTTCATGGTTTGCCAGAATTTAGTGCAACGTATTAAGATGGTTTTGCTTAGCTAACACCTGAGTATAATAAAACTTGTCCTAACGCGCTGATTTAAATCCAAAAAACTACAAAAAAATATGCATTCAAATATTTTTAAACACGAGTAGATATAGATAAGTTTCGACACATAGTTAA
>NCHI01000063.1 GCA_002281815.1 Methylotenera sp. 24-45-7 | reverse complement strand
ATTTGCGATACCTGCGCACGCCGAAACCACAACCGCAGCTAATATTAGCAATGAATTCAACAAGATTTTTGATTTAAACATGTAAGGAGTATCCGATAGCTATCACTAAAATATTTGCCGAGTATACCGATTTGTATAGTGTTTGCCAATCGTCACAAATCGGCGTCTGCCATGTTGATGTGAATTGAAATTTAACCGGCAGTAACTCGCGTTATACTAGTAGCAATTTTCAGCTTCAATCACAAAAAAAGGGCAGCGCATGAATAGTCGAATTCAACAAATACTGAGTGACATTAACGCACTTGAAGACGATTTACGCGCCGCACTGAACGAGCAACAAAGCACAATGTTTTTTCAGATTAAAGGCAAACGTGTAGAGTTTGAGCAATCCATCAAAGAAGCACATAACAAACTAAAAACCAACTTTTTCCGCTGGCTAGTCACTAATCGCCCGCAAAATCTGATTACTGGCCCGATTATCTATTCGATGATTATTCCGTTACTGATCGCTGACGTTTTCATTACGTTTTTTCAATTCACCTGTTTTCCGATTTACGGTATTAAAAAAGTTCGTCGTAGCGACTATATTATTTATGACCGACAACAACTTAATTATTTGAATTTTATAGAAAAATTTCACTGCACCTACTGTGCTTACGGCAATGGCATGGTGGCTTATATCAGTGAAATTATTGGCCGCACCGAACAATACTTTTGCCCGATTAAACACGCCAGAAAGATATTGGGAACCCACTCACGCTACGCAAGATTTTTAGAATACGGCGATGCTGAAGATTACGAAAACAAGTTGGAGCAATATCGCAAAGCAATGAACAAAGAAAATGACTTATCCAAAAGTTAATACTGCGCTTTGTAATTGGTACCAAAAAACTCTTTCATTAAAAAGTCTTCCAGACCTGCGCTATCTTCCGGCTTGGCAGAGAGCACTACTGAACGATTTAAGCGATAAGACTCCCAATTAAAGTTTCCATCATAGTGTTCGCGTATTAATACAATCATGCGTCTTACCATTAATAACCTCACATCTTGCCCGCCACTGGCTTCTACCTCGAAAAACTGTCGCTTGGCCGCACTGTAATCATCCGTCCAACCGCGGAAAGAGAACGTAGCATTACGCGCTCCTAAACTCGTAATTTCAAAAATGCCATTAGTGCCATGTTTCAAATTACGTTTAATACGCTCGTCGCGCATTTGTGCCTCAGTTGGCCCTCGTTCACGCGCTACAGCTTCATCATTTGCCAATGCGGCTGCGGCCTCAGCATCTACACGCTTGGCTTGCTGCGCTTTAACATAGGCCGCCATATCCGTGAACTGCTGCTCAGGTGGCGGCTCTTTCACGGGTGATTCTTTGGGTATGCGTTTATCTAACTCAGCTGGCTGCTTCGGGGGTTCAGGCACTTCAAATAACGGTTTATTTGTGTCTTTTGGCTTACTGGTAATGATATTAGGTTGAACTGGCTTTGCAATTGGCTGCTTAGTTGGCGGCGCAATGACTTGCGGTGGTGGTGGCAACACAGGCGGTGTCTCTTCAACCTTGGTAGGAATCTGAATAGGCGCCAAACTCACTTCAATCGCACGTGCAGAAACATTGGCTGGCTCATCAAATTCAATTTTCGGCATCACAAAGAAAATAAGCGCATGAATGATAATTGAAACAACAAATGCAATCAGTGTGTTACGGCTTATTTTCAAACTGAGATGTTTATCTCCACTAGCTGCAATCAGGCTTGGATTAAATGCATGTTGCAGATCAGTGCTATCAAATAATGAATTGTGATGTTTGAAACGCATGGGTAGTTATCAGCAAATATCCTGCCAAGTTTTTTCAAGTCGTTTGATTGAGACCGGAAACGGCGTTTTCAATTCCTGCGCGAACAAAGAAACCCTTAACTCTTCAATTAACCAGCGAAAATCCAGCAGATTTTGTGGCACATCCAAATGCGCCTGCTGAAGTGCATGTACTTTTTCCTGCCATCTTTGCCAAATCACGCCCACGCTGGCAGCGTTTTTGCCATCACGATCCGGGTTGGCCGGATGTTTTTCTATGCGCAAACGCAGGGCTTTTAAATAGCGCGGAATATTTTGCAGGTATTCCCATGGGGTTTGGGTAAAGCAGCCTTTATAAACCAGCAAACCAACCTGCTGCTCTAAATCACGCTTGAGCCGGTTTACGGTTGCACCCATTTGGCCTTGTTTTTGTGTCAATAATTGATATTCGCTGGCAATGGCCTGTGCCTGCCTAGCGACCGCCTCGCTCACTGCCGGCAAGCGCGTTCTGGCGCGTTGCTTAAGCTTCATGAATTCTGCATTGTTACGCGGCAAATCGTCTTCGCCTATAAATGCGCGGTCAGCAATCGCAGTGACCATATCTTCACGTAAGTCCTCCGGTGACATCACATTGCGCAACGCAAGCGCATATTGGTTAAAATTGGGTAGGCTTTTTTCCAGTTGCTTCATTTGCTCTTTTAACTCAAAGCGCATCAAGCGACACACACCGAGACGATGGCTTAGCAGAGCTTCACGTTCGGTATCAAACAGCTTTACTGCCACTGAATCAATATTGTCTTCCAATGCTGGATAGCCAGTCACTTTCAGACCATCACGCTCGAAACTGAGCGTTTGCGGCAAATCACCAAAATCCCATTGTTTAAGGCCGGTTTTTTCAATATCCGGTGAAGTATTACGAAACGTTAATTGCGCGGCAGAACCCAACTGCTTCTTCAACGCATGCCAGTCTCGCCCCATGGCCAACTCACGACCTGCGTCGTCTACCACACTGAAGTTCATTAAATGGTGGGCGGGTATATCGCTTAACTGCCAATCTTCCTTACTGATTTTGAGTGTAGTTTTTTGCTGAATGTAAGCAGCCAGCGTTTCAAGTAAAGGTAAATCCCTATCCACGTCATTCCTGCGCGGGAATGACGACAATGGGTTATTTTCCATGGACTCCAAAAACCCAGTCACAAATTCTGGCACCGGCACACAAACACGGCGGAAATTTTTAGGTAAGGCCTTAATCAAATAAGTGAGCTTTTCGCGTAGCATGCCAGGCACCAGCCACTCGGTTTGTAGCGGATTCAACTGGTTAAGCAACGCTAAGGGAATTGTTGCCGTCACCCCATCCAAGACATGCCCAGGCTCAAAGCGATATTTCAAAGGTACTTCAACACCATCTAACATGAACTTCTCGGGAAACTGCACTGCGGTAATTGCATCTGCACCGTGGCGCATTAAATCGTCACGCGTTAAAAACAGTAATTTGGGGTGCAATTTTTCCGCATCCTGACGCCAGCTTTCAAAACTGGCAGCGTTGTAAACATCCGCCGGTATTTTTGCATCATAAAACGCAAACAGCTTGTGCTCATCCACCAGCACATCTTGACGGCGCGCCTTGTGTTCCAACTCTTCAACTTCAGCGATTAAGCGCTCATTAGCGATAAAAAATGGTGCACGCGTATCAAACTCGCCATTGGCTAAGGCTTCACGAATAAAAATTTCGCGCGACTCTGCGGCATTAATCGGCCCGTAATGCACACGACGTTTAGGAATAATGGTCAAGCCATACAGGCTCACACGCTCCCAAGCATTGACCATGCCCATTTTTCTATCCCAGCGCGGATCTGAATAATGGCTTTCAGTCAGACCACGCGCCAGGGGTTCTATCCAATCCGGTTCAATTTTTGCCACGCAGCGCGCATAAAGTTTAGTGGTGTCCACCAACTCTGCCGCAATCACCCATTTCGGACGTAATTTTTTGAGTGTAGAGCCAGGCGCCACAAAAAAGCGAATGCCACGCGCGCCAGCGTATGAGTCATTTTCACCGTCTTTAAAACCGATGTTACCCAACAAACCGGCTAATAGCGCTTTATGTATTTGCTCAAAACTTGCATCTTTTTCGTTGAGCTTAAATTCCATCTCCGAAACAATATCCAACAACTGCGCATGCAATTCACGCCATTCTTTCAGGCGCAAAAACGACAGGAAATTAGTGTGACATTGATTGAGTAAGTCTTTGTTGGATTTTTTGGTTTTGAGCGCATTGTCAAAAAAGTCCCAAAGTTTGAGGTAACTCATGAAGTCTGAGCCTTCACCCGCAAATTTGGTGTGAGCATTATCTGCCGCTTCACGTTTATCCATCGGCCGTTCGCGTGGGTCTTGAATGCTTAACACGCTGGCAATAATCAAAATTTCTTTTAAACAATGTTCGCGCTTGGCTGCCAAAATCATGCGCCCTACACGCGGGTCCAGCGGCAATTTTGCGAGCTGTAAACCGGTTTCAGTAATCTGGCGATTGGCATCAACTGCACCAAGCTCTTGTAGCAACAAATAGCCGTCAGCAATTAAACGCGAACTTGGCGCTTCAATAAACGGAAATTCAGTGACATCGCCTAAGCGCAAGGCGGCCATGCGCAAAATCACTGCAGCTAAAGAGCTACGCAGAATTTCTGGCTCAGTAAATTCCGGCCTGCCATTAAAATCTTGCTCAGAATACAATCGCACGCAAATACCGTTAGAAACCCGTCCACAACGCCCTGCTCTTTGCTTGGCTGCGGCTTGGCTGATTTTTTCTATCTGTAACTGCTCAACTTTAGCGCGCGGGCTGTAGCGGTTTACCCGCGCCAAACCTGCATCAATCACATATTTAATACCAGGTACAGTAAGCGAGGTTTCAGCCACGTTGGTCGCCAACACGATACGTCGCGTGCTGTGGCTTTTGAAAATCTTCTGTTGGTCTTCAATACTTAAGCGTGCAAACAGCGGCAACACTTCAATATGTTTAAGCTTGGTTGAGCGTCCCTGATATTTACGCAAGTGGTCTGCCACGTCACGAATTTCGCGCTCACCCGGCAAAAACACTAAAATATCGCCATCGCCCTGTCGCAGCAAATCATCTGCGGCGTCTAAAATTGCTTCTTCAATGGCCTCTTCTTCGTCATCTTCTTCCAGCCAGCGTGCTTCGGTTTTGGCTTTACGGGCAATTCCAAAAATAGTGTCATCGTCTAAATCAAACTGCGCATTTTCAGCCTCAGCCGTTTCACGCGCTCTAAAACCGGCTGCACCTAGCGGACGATAACGAATTTCAACAGGATAAGTACGGCCTGAAACTTCAATGACAGGAGCACCGTTGAAATGCTGTGAAAAACGCTCGGCATCAATGGTGGCAGAGGTCACAATGACTTTTAAATCCGGACGTTTGCTTAACAATTGTTTTAAATAGCCCAGCAGAAAATCAATATTCAGGCTGCGCTCATGCGCTTCATCGATAATAATCGTGTCATAAGCATTCAGAAACTTATCACCTTGTGTTTCTGCCAGCAAAATACCGTCTGTCATCAGCTTCACATAGCTAGACTCTGATAACTTGTCGTTAAAGCGTACTTTGTATCCGACTACCTCACCTAATGGGCTGTGCAGTTCTTGTGCAATGCGGCTCGCCACAGAGCGCGCAGCAATCCGTCGCGGCTGGGTGTGACCGATTAAACCCGACACACCACGGCCTAATTCAAGACAAATTTTAGGTAACTGCGTGGTTTTACCAGAACCAGTCTCACCACACACAATCACTACCTGATGTTTGGCAATGGCTGCGGAAATTTCGTCTTTTTTGCTGCTTACCGGCAGCTCTAATGGGTATTCAGGCTTAGGTAGCTTATCTAGTCGTAGCTGGAATTTTTTTTGTGATGTGTGCAGCTTCTGTGCGATTTCACTCATCAGACGCTGCGCTTTAGCCCGTGACTTTTCATCTGCAGATTTTTGTAGCGTACTGACTTCTTGCCACTTGCGGCGTAAAGGGTGGCGATCTGCAAGCATGCACAGTTGCAATGCAGCATCGAAATTAGCTGGGATTAATGGTTGCGGTTTAGTCTGACTCATAAGCCGAGATTTTATCATGTCGCGGCCATCAGGCTTGAATCAAAAGCAAATCAGCATGCCACGCATTGACAATAAAACCATCGATAAACACGTACACTTATTGAGGTTATTATTCACAGCGTGCTAGTATTAATTCTTGGTCGTTTAAATATCAATTCACGTCATGATTGCACTACTGGAAGCTAAACGCGCGGGTTTATTTCGCAAAGCACATTGGGCTAACAATCTGCTGGCAGGGGTGATTGTTGGTATTGTCGCCCTCCCCTTGGCGATGGCCTTTGCGATAGCCTCTGGCGCCAAACCTGAACAAGGCATTTACACCGCAATCATTGCCGGCAGCATCAGTACCTTATGTGGTGGCAGCCGATTACAAATCTCAGGCCCTACCGGCGCATTCATTGTCATTCTGGCAGGGATTACTGCTAAATATGGTATCGCTGGCCTACAAATGGCGACTTTAATGGCCGGGTTTATTTTACTCATCATGGGTTTGGTGAGATTTGGCTCAGTGATTAAATACATCCCAGCACCTGTGATTGTAGGGTTTACCAGTGGCATTGCTGTGATTATCTGGGTTGGCCAGTGGAAAGACTTTTTGGGCTTAAAACCTGCTCTGGGCGCAGAGCACTTTCATGAAAAAATTTGGGAGCTACTCAGCGCGCTACCCAGCTTACATGGGCCGACAACCCTATTGGCAGTACTTACGCTCATATTGGTCATTTACTCGCCTCGTGTGTTTAAGCGCATTCCATCTCCGCTGGTTGCCATGGTGCTAGTCACTATCGTTCAAGCGAGCTTTGAGTTTCAGGGCGTTGCTACCATAGGCTCTGCATTTGGTGGTATCCCACAAAGTCTACCCAGTTTTGAATTTGTACCTATCCGCTTTTCACAAGCCCTACAGCTCATCGGCTCAGCGTTTACCATTGCATTATTAGGTGCAATAGAGTCGCTATTGTCTGCCGTGGTGGCAGATAACATGACCGGCACCAAACATGATTCGAATCAGGAGTTGGTGGGTCAAGGCATTGCCAACATTTGCGCACCACTGTTTGGCGGCTTTGCTTCTACCGGTGCCATTGCACGCACCGCAACCAACATCCGAAACGGTGCTAATAGTCCTTTGGCAGGTATTGTGCATGCAATCACCCTAGTCATCATCGTGCTGGTATTTGCACCGCTAGCAGCACACATTCCACTGTGTGCGCTATCCGCTATATTGTTTGTTGTTGCTTACAATATGAGTGAAATACCTCGCTTTATTCATATGATACGCACTGCACCAAGCGCCGATACCGTGGTGCTGTTGATTACTTTTCTGTTAACTATTTTCACTGATCTGGTTGCTGCGGTAAATATAGGTGTAATGCTAGCGGCACTGCTGTTTATGAAACGCATGAGTGAAGCCGTCAATATCAAACAACAAAGCCTGCAAGACTTGCGTCAGGAAACAGCTAATCCACATTTCGCTCTAGAACATGATGCCGTAGTGTTCAGCATGGATGGTCCGTTTTTCTATGGTGTGACTGAGCGCTTAATAAACGCACTGGAGCAGGTACATGGCGAGGCACACACGTTGGTGCTACGCATGAAAAACGTACCTATCGTTGACGCGTCTGGGTTACAAGCTTTTGAAGACTTAATAAAAAGTTGTGCAAAAAACAATACACGACTGGTGCTGTGTGAATTGCGACCGAATATATTAGAAAAAATGCGCCGCGCTGGTTTGCTAGAAAAACTGGGGGCGCAAAATATTGTTGAAGACATTCGTCTTTTGGCACCAATGTCTTAATACTATCAGTGGCTGGCAATACAAACCCGATTACGGCCGGTGTTTTTAGCTTGATATAAAGCCTCATCAGCACTGCTAAACAATGTATCCAAATTGATATCAGGTTTATCCAACAAAGCTACGCCGATAGACACAGTAAAACGAACCAGCTGACCGCTCTCCAGCGCCAGTTTCGTGTTCGCCACCTGCACCCGCAAACGCTCGGCAACTTCTACCGCATTTTCAAGTTTACTTTCGGGTAGCAATATTGCGAACTCTTCGCCACCAATACGCCCCACTATGTCCACCTGACGTAGACTATCAATCAGCATGGCGCTTAACTTTTGCAGCACCAAATCACCGGTTTTATGGCCATAGTTATCGTTAATCGTTTTAAAGTGGTCAATATCTATCATCAACAACGCCAGCGGGTTTTGATAACGTCTCGCACGTTGCAGCTCTGCATCAGCCTGCTCCATAAAATGGCGACGATTACTGAGGTTAGTCAGGTAATCTAACCTTGCTTGAAGAGACAGCTTGTCCATCAAAAACTTACGTTCAGTAATATCTTGCACTTGAGAAATAAAATACAAAGCTTTGTTTGCGGCATCGCGCACCACAGAAATACTGAGCAACACCCAAATCAGATTACCTTTTTTATGGATATAGCGCTTTTCCATTTGATAGTTCTTAATCAAAGCATCACGTAATTGTTCAAACTGCAATATGTCCGATTGCAGGTCATCCGGGTGGGTAATTTGGTAAAAAGTCTTTTTCTGCAGTTGTTTAATGGTGTAGCCCAAGATATTCGCTAATGCCTCATTCACCTGCGTAAAGTGCCCATCCAAACTTACAATCGCCATACCAATTGGCGCAGACACAAATGTGGAATGGAAACGTTTCTCTGACTCCTGCAATGCCGCTTCTTGATCTTTTACGGTTGTAATATCACTCGATATGCCACACAAACCCCACACCTTTTTGGGGTCAAGCTCATCGAAAATTGGTGTTTTCACTTCCCAATACACGTGTTGCTGACCATCTGCGTCATGAGAAACCACCTGCTCAGCATTGTCTTGTGCGGTTTCAAATACACGTGTATCAATTTTATTCAAATGCGCCGCAGTATCTGGCGGGAAAAAACGCGCATCATCGCTACCACGCAGATCATCTAAGCTACAATTAAACAAATCCAGTGTAGGTTTGTTGGCATATACATAGCTATAGTCACGATTTTTAATATAGATATAAGCCGGAATATGATCCAGTGCCAAGCTTAAACGGTTAGCTAGGGCTTGCGCTTCACGTGCTTGCTGTTGCAGCACTTGCTGCCTGCGCTGATAGACATACAAACTAAAAATAGACACCAAGTGAATCAATAGCAGCAGACTCAATTGCACAGCAACATCCCTTTTCCACTCTGCAAAAACCGCACCTAAATCACGGCTTACACCGGCTACCAATGATTTATCCATGTGCAAATCAACAGAGTTCACTGTTCTTTGCGCCATTAGCCTAATTTCATTAGTCACATAAACTTTGCCACTTAATACCGACGCCTGCTGACCGCTCGCCTGATGCCTGCTGAAAAAAGAGCCTGGCTTGGCCATATTGGTGCCATATAACTTTTGTTGGTCGGGTTGCATCAAAAACAACTCGCCATCGGCATGCGCTATAGAGTCCCACATATCAGGTGCATACAACACCGACTGCATATATAGTCTTAAAATA
>NCHI01000205.1 GCA_002281815.1 Methylotenera sp. 24-45-7 | reverse complement strand
CAGATCAAGCTGCCTGGGATCGTGCGAAACGTCCAAAGCTTTGCAAACTATCATGTAATCAAGGTTTAATAAAAGCCATCACATGTAAGCTACAATTAAACTGGTCACCGCAGCAGATTGCTGGTTGGTTGAAAAGAGAGTTTCCTAGAGAAGAGCATAACCAAGTGTCACATGAAACCATCTATCGTAGCTTGTATGTTCAGACTCGCGGTGTATTGAAGAAGGAGTTAATTCAATACCTGAGGACGAAACGTATTATGCGTAGGTCCAAGCATTCGAGCTTAAAAGGAAATGGACTTGGGCAAATTACTGATACAGTTTCGATTAGTGAACGTCCAGCCTCTATAGAGGATCGTGCTATACCAGGACATTGGGAGGGTGACTTGATAGCAGGGTCTAAAAACAGCTACATCGTTACATTGGTTGAGCGTTATTCACGATTTGTAATGTTAGCTAAAATCAAAGACCGAAAATCGGAAAGCGTTGTATCTGCTTTAATCAAGCAAGCAAAGAAACTCCCAAATGAGTTATATAAATCATTAACTCTGGATAGAGGTACGGAGTTTGCAGATCATCGTCGGTTTAAAGTGGAGACGAATATTGACGTGTACTTTTGCGATCCAAACAGCCCATGGCAGCGTGGCAGTAATGAAAATACAAACCGCTTGTTAAGGCAGTACTTTCCAAAAGGCACTGACTTATCGGTACACTCACAAGCTAAACTAAGTGCAGTGGCTAGACAGCTAAATGAGAGACCTCGTAAAACATTAAATTACGAGACCCCAGCAGAAAGATTCAAAACGTGTGTTGCATCGACCGGTTGAACTCACAGCCCAAAGCGGACGTTCAATGTCTGAATTAAGCTGTGCCGCGAAGCGGCGTCACGCATGAAGGAATCGTCATGTGCTACTGAACAACTTCTATACTAACGTTTATCACACCAGAAGATGGGTTGCCAATACTAATAAATGCAGATTTTGAAAGATCAATAACTCGGCCTTTTGCGAATTGGCCACGATCATTTACTTTTACAACGACGCTTTTGCCATTATTCTTGTTCGTTACCTTTACGCTTGATCCGAAAGGGATTTTGTTATGAGCCGCTGTTTTTAAACTATGGTT
>NCHI01000062.1:6766-16305 GCA_002281815.1 Methylotenera sp. 24-45-7 | reverse complement strand
ATTAACGAAGTTGATTTTTTCCATTGCACGCTTATGACGGCGCTTTTGCTGCCTTCGTCTTTGCATGGATTCTTCACTGATATAAATACCAGCACGACGATGCACTAAACCTAAGTCTATGGAATACTGTTCAACGTTACGTGATGTTACGTTACGTAACATACGTCTCCACCACAATTCATCACATAGTCGATTCAATACTCCTTTTATAGATATCGTTACGTTACGTTGGGGTAATTTCTCCGTAACGGTATCTGTATACGTTACGTTACGGTAACGGCTACTGTCGGTATCGGTATTTGTAACCGAGCTTGGTATTGGTAGTATTTTGTAATCGAATGGTGCATTGATTTTGTAGCGGTTACGGACGTATGGAATTAAAAAATTATATGCCTGCATCAAATCTTTAAAGCGCATACGTTGATAAAAACAATCTTGTGCAGCCTTTTTAGCAAAACTCACTAACTCATCATCACTAGCTGATAACGATAATGCATAGTCAGATAAATGATCACTAACATCCAACATATAGATATTTGCGTCAAAACGACTTTTAGTCTGATGAATATCAACATAACGCTTTGCCACAGGAATTGAAAGGCGATTAGGCAAGCCATTAAGAATTGGGCGCCTGAAAGTCCAATCTTCTGTATTAGCTAGTGAGGCTATTTTTTCAGGGAGGGAGGCTGACTCTGGGAATGGCAGAATTGGGTCAAACTTACGTATTCTGGCGTAACTCATATTAGTTACGTCCAGCCGCTAAACTTGGTGAACCACTATGATCTCGTGTGCTGCGATCAATAAATAATTTCACCTCTTGTTCACTATAGCGAACGAGTCGTCCAGCTTTAATATATGGTAGGTTGTAACGCCCTGTGCAGCGCCATACTGCAAGTGTGTGGGTGTTAACCCCAAGAATGTCTGAAACTTGTTCTGCTGTAAGTAGTTTGTTGTTCATTTCGTTTACTTCCTTTGTCGTTGAGAAGTGCAAGTGCACAGACGCAAAGGTAGGTGAAATGAAATCTAATAAAAATTAGTACAAACCGTCTCCAAATGGGGTCATTTCGTTGAGTTCCGCAGTATTTACTTGATAGAAAAAAATCTCTTTAACACATTGTTTTTATTGCTCTTTGTTCCCCTTTTGAATTTGATTCCAATTTCTGCAATATCGCGATCAAATGAAGTGATACTAATTTTTTTAAATGCAGTATTTAACTTGGTAAAAACCTCCAAAAAATCAGCTTTAGTGACTGGTATTTCTTGATCATTCCATTCGATATTTTGTTTTCTCGCCATTTCTCCAGCTTTTAAACTAAATGCTTTAATAGCTCCAATCCTTTCAGCCTTTATCTTTTCTCTAGTCTTGATAGCAGCTACTGTTTTGCTGACAAGTGAAATAGGTGCTTTAGGTAATACAAGTTCTTGTAATTGAGGATGGACAGTTTGTTCTTTTTCTTTCAGCCAGCGCACCCATTCAAAAGGCTTCACTTTCCATAGCTTTGACTTTGCATCTGGATTGATTATTTTCAATGATTGATTGGCGCAGCTTTGAACGAGACTCCAAAGATTGGTATCTCTAGGGTTAAACATCGTTTCATACTCTGGCACTTCACCTTTAGTCAGTGGAATAGCCTCGTCGTAAATAAGCCATGTGTCTCGTTTCAACCAACTATTAAATAGATTATCAAACTTTGTGTGTTGCTTATTTAGTTGATCAATTTGATCTTTTTCTCTTTGGATAGCTAATTGTCTTGCCTCAAGGGCTTTCTGTTCAGGTGATTTTTTGGACTCTATTTCATCTCTTTTTTGTTGAATTTCCTTAAAACCTTCTAAGAGTTTTTCAATAGCAAGAATAGCGGGTGTTTTAGCAGGATTTTCATTCATGATTACTTAAGAACCTTTTGTAGAATTAAACATTGCGTTTGAAGCCGCGTTTACTGCCTCACGCACTGGGTCTAGATTGAGTCTTGCGTAAATTAAGGTAGCGTCTTGGCTCTTATGTCCGAGTGCTTTCCCAATCATTTGTAAACTCGCGCCTTGTGCTGCCATAAAGCTACCAAATGTGCGGCGTAAATCATGAATTCTTAAGTTTGTTAGATCGGCTTTTTTAATTAATGTGGCCCATGCACGCTTTGGTTCTTCAAGATGACCGCTTTTTGAATTCGCAGAAAACACCCAATGATCGATTTTCTTTTCATGACGTCGACCGAGTATTTCTAGTGCTGGGCCAGCTAGTGCAATCTGATAAGGCTCCCCATTTTTAGTATCAGGTACGCGCCATATTTTTTCGTGTAAATTAATATCATTCCAATTCATTTCAAGGACATTGCTTTTACGTGCGCCAGTAGCCAAAAGCATAGTAAAGAAGTCTCGCATAACTTCACTATCAAGTTCAGAAATGCTATTCAGAAAACGCGCTAATTCATCACCATACAAAAATCGATCGCGAGACTGTTCTGGATATTTTGCGATATTAAGAGTTGGATTTTTACCATCAAACAATTCCCAATCAATGGCCCGATTAAACATTGCACGCAATAATGCTAAAGCGATATTTGCAGTAGCTGGACTAATGTCTTTTGCTAGCTTGGCAATGTGAAGCTGAACATCTGAGCGTTGGATATCAGATAGTTTTCTAGTGCCCCAATCAGATAAATATAAACGGTAATTATTGATTGCGTTTTGTGGACGTCGATTACTAATCAAAGCATGCCGTTGCATGTAAGTGGAGTGAAGATCGTCTAATGTAAGTTCTTTGCGTCTCTGACGCTTTAATTCATTACGGTTGGTACCAGAGTCTAGCTCGCTATTCGTTTGACTTGCACGAAGCCGCGCTTGCTCAATGGTGGTGTCTGGATAACGCCCTAACAAGATACGTTCAGTTTTGCCTTGATGCTTGCGCAGCAAATAGAAAGTTTTGGTCTTAGCTGCCACCAATAAGCAAAGTCCTCGAGACTTGTCATCGTAGTAAGCAGTTCTGACTTTACCCTCTTCAACCGTCAATGTGTCAATGACAGCTTTAGTAAACCTAATCCGATTCATAAATACCTTGCAAAAAGGTTGCACAGTTACACAGTTGTGGTACTTTTAGATAAAATATGCAACTTCTAGAACAAAACCCCTTGATATAGGATGGGTCTAGACGATTTCAGTGCAACCATTGTGCAACTTTGTAGCGGAAAATGGGTGTATTTTGGTAAAAGTACGTGAATCGAATACTACAGCTAAGTTTCTGATTTGTATAGATAGATTAACGTTCATGCATCATGGTAAACCTAGGGAAAACTCCCCAAAAACTCACTCCTAAGGGGAGGGTCACACGTTCGATTCGTGTCGGGGGCACCAAAAATTTATGAATAGCGATTTTTTTAGCATATGGCATTGCTAAATTAATTTAAAAATAACCCACCCAAGATTTGTGACGATAAGACCTATCAAAGTATAAAAGGTAAGTTTCATACCCCTAATACGATTATCAAAGCTTTCAGGTTCTTGATTAATGCCATTCGCATGAAACAATCTTCCAATTAATAGTGTTGTTCCAAACAGAACAATGAGCCACCAAGGGGCACCGTTTAATTCTAGGCAAGCCAATAAAATTAGTCCGATAGGTACATATTCTGAAAAATTTCCATGTGCACGTATCGCTTTTTCAAGATCATTTATGCCGCCGCTACCTAGAGGCACTTTATTTTTTCTTCTTAGTTTGATTACATTAAATGCAAGCTTGATATAAATTGCGGTGAGAAACGCAGCAAAAATTGAAGTCACTATAAGCATGATCTGCTCCCGATTTGTTTTACCAGTTAAAACTTTCTAATTTAAGTTTCTAAAATTAGAACAGCATTACTACAGCCTATTTAAGACTGTTATTTGTCTACTTAATATTGCAATTAATTCTGCCAAACCGTCTGTGTAACACATTGAAATCACAGGTTTTTAGGCTGATTTAAGCATACGTGTATCAGAATATCTGGTCTGGGGTAATGCGAACACCAAACGAAATCCACTGACTCTCATTCACCCCATTAAGCTGTCGCCCCAAGGTTGCATCGACTTGGAACAGGTTTGGAATGACTGAGTATCTGACACCAGCCTGAGCGAATGGGCTGGATTGATTGTCTCCATATGCTTCTAATATCCCCATCAATCTCGATGTAGCCTTGAACTCACCACCAATGCCCCACGTCATCTTATCTTTGTTTGATGCCCTGTCATGCAGCGCACCCATGTTGATGTGCATTACTACTTTGTTGTCATTAAAAGATGCTGAGAATGGAATATACGCATAGGTATTGCCTAGCTGATTTGCGCTTGGTGTTATCGCTGGATGATAAACTTTGCCAATTGCAAAACCTATTCCCCATCCGTTTGTCTCAAGAGTTTTGAGTAAGGTTTTGGCTTGAATCACGTAATCTGCCGAATCTTTGATGTCGCTATACATTGAATAACCACCGCCCACAGTTAACTCAAGGTTACCTGTAGGATTGCAAGCAGGTAACGCCCAAAGTTCGGTGCTATTTGAATAGACTCGAGTCCAGCTTTCGAGTTGGCAGCTGCCTGCAGTAGTTAAGCGTGCATCATCCGTTACAAATGGGCGCGCTGACCATGCAGGTTGCGCGTATATCATGATGCATAAAAGTAACAGTTTTTTCATGGCGCTATTTTATTAGATTTTTAGTTTTTTTAAAGTTAAAGATTTCTTTGCACTGCACGCTCTGTGGAGCGTAATAGACTATATGTTACCAACCAAAAGATACATTAATGTGAACCGTGTCCCCTAATCCAAAAACTGGATTAATTAAAATTAGCTTTGATATGCAAACAAAGCTTTTAATGTTAAGGTCAAATTTTTATGTACATTAAAACGAGTGATTAATATGCAAAAACTACACGCTAGCATTGCCGTCTCTTCTTTATTTTTTGCAATACTTTCAACCACTGTGTCGGCAGATGAAATTGCAAACAAATCTGTAGTCGAGCAAATTGTCGATGCACAAACCACACTAGCCAAAGGCCCTTATAAAGGGTTGCGAGTGAATCACAACAAAGGCATTGTTGTCACCGGCTCTTTTGTTCCATCAGCTTCAGCTGCCAGCATCACTAAAGCTGCGCATTTGCAAAACACACCTAGCAAAGTCACCGTGAGGTTCTCTAACGCGGGGGGTGTGCCGACGATTGAAGATACTAATCCAAATGCGAATCCACGCGGAATTGCTATCCGCTTTGAGTTACCGGATGGCTCAATTACGGATATCGTAAGCCTTTCAATCAACGCTTTCCCAGTGTCTACGCCTGAAGCGTTTTTAGCGTTTCTCAATGCGCGAATTGCCACTAAGCCTGACTCACCTAAGCCAACCCCAGTAGAGAAAATGGTTGCTGCTACGCCATCACTACAAAGGTTTATCGCAATACCTAAACCTTTCCCGGTAAGCTTTGCGACACATCATTATTTCGGTATTAATGCGTTTGAGTTTACAAACGCTCAAGGTGACAAACATTATGTGCGCTATCAGATTTTGCCTGTCAATGGCCAAGAGCTGATGAGTGCTGATGAAGTTGCAAAAGCAAAGCCAAACTACTTGTTTGAAGAACTGCCACAAAGACTCAAAAAAGGTGAAGCTAAGTTTCGCCTAGTTGCGCAGATTGCAGCTGAAGATGATGTCGTTAACGACCCTACTGTAGTCTGGCCAAATGACAGAAAACTAGTAGAACTTGGCGTGATTAGTTTAGAAGCGCCTGTTGCTGACAATGCAACTGCCGAAAAAGCGCTGGCTTTTAATCCGCTCATCTTGTTAGATGGTATCGCACCAAGCGAAGACCCAGTGTTGCTGGCTAGACCTGGCGCTTATGCAGTGAGTGTTGGCCGCAAACTTGCACCTTAAATTTGCACTTTAAGCCTGCACCTTATAATGAAGCCGATATTTCTATATATGCATATCAAACTCTAGGTTTTCTGATAAACCTTCAAAAAAGTCTGATTAAAAGATGCCCATAAAAAGAATTGTGAATCCTAAAAAACTGCTCAACAGCAAATGGACAGCGGTGTCACCCACCAATAAAGAGAAGCATTTTATGGTGACCAAACTCGTGTTGCCAGAATTAGCTAGCGATCCGATTACTTTGGTTGAACTAGAAGCAGTACATTCACAACGTAAACAGATAATCGTTTGGCAGGCGCTGAATGATACCAATGTATGGTTGCAAGGCTGGCTATAGCAGCTTATTGACCACTGCTACTAATTAGATACAGCTGCCCACCTTCAACCAATTCAGGGTCATCGGATTGGGCATGCACTTGCATAGTAGCTAAAAAATATTGTTGACCTTTTTTAGCCCAACTTGCCTCTTTGACCAGCTCGGTGATTTCGATCACCCCTGAATTTTCTTCATCTTGAGTAATAAAAAATGGACTCGTTTTATCCTGAAAATACTTAGGATCGGCTTCTAATATTTTCTCAGCGTTATCCGTAACAGGATCAAAATGCCATGTGGCCGCTAGGTGCTGATTATTACCAGGGTCTTCTTGGATTAATAGGCTACCATTGCTAGTGACGGTTAAGTTGTCAAACATCTGCGCACCTATCGATTTAGCATTGAGTACAACTTTGATTTCGCCGCCTTTTGCAGGCTGATTGACATCGTCAAACCGCAATTGAAACACTTGGCTGTCTCCGTCTATTTTTGCGGTTGTAGCAAAGTAGAATACGTTGGGATTTTTGATATCCCATGAACCATCTTCAGGGCGCATGAATTTAGTCACCCCTGATGCTTGGCCGGCTTGTTCTAAATCTTCAGCACTCATTGCCGACACGTCACCCAAACTTACCAAAGCAAAGCGCTCGCCATTTGCTTGAATGGCATACAATTTCCCGCCTACTAAACCAGCTTTTTCAACTGGGTTACCTGCATAGCGTTTCTCACCTATATAAAAATAAACCTGCCCGTCTTGGTTATCATCCATGCCGGCCACTAAAGTTAAATCACCGGTTGCTGGGTGAGCAACCGCGTTTTCCCAAGAAAACTTACCTAAATGCGGTAGTTCATAGCTGGTACCCATATCTTCACCTGAAGCAATATGCGCAAAAGCACGCCCACCCTGTTTGTTCTCTTCGCCATTGAGAAACAATCTCTGTTGATATCCTTTGTTAGACTGCGCATTGAAGAATGCTGAGATGGGCGCTAAATCAGCTGAGCAAAGTCGATTAAATTGATTAGTTTTACTATGATAAAAATGCTGATCTTTCACAGACCACAGCATGGTTTGTTTCACCAGATCTTCACCACTCATAAAATTTAAGTTTTCAATATTGAGCACCCATTTAGACACAAACGCACCTTTTGTTCCATGTAAGCGCTTGATGCCCTTATCTTCGTGTAACTCGTGGTTCATCAATATGGTGATGGTTTGGTCATTATTTTTAAAAGCACCCAAGCCATCTGGAATACCCACCATGCGATAGGCATTTTTTCCTACACCTTCTCCAACGTTCAGCAATGGCTTTACCGTCCAGTTTGGATTGACTGAGTGAACCAAAGGAGAGCCAGTCTCTGCATAGCTAATGCTAATATTGAAATATAAAAATATAAGTATTTGGATAAAATTAAGAATTCGCATCAACATCATTCTGATCAATATTTAATATATTCATAATTTTGATGTATTTTTTTGACAGTTTTATTATTTGCAGATGGTAGGCAAAAATAAAGTTGCGCTTTAAATTACAATACCTATTTAAGGTTTAAACTGGCTAACCGATGCCTCCTAACGGGCACCATCTATCATTTAAGCGTACCGCATTCACTCTGAATAAATCAACCTTCATGCTCCCAACCATCAAACACCGTTTCAGCATTCCATTTTTTCAAAAAGCATTTTTATGGCTGCTCGTGTCTTTGGTCGCCATTCTCTGTGTTGGGCAATTCACCAATATAGACTTGATGATTCAAGACTATTACTACGATGCTGAGCGGAAGATTTTTCCTTGGGATCAAACTTGGTTTGCATATTATTTTATGCACGACCATGTGAAAGCGGTAATTATTCGCTCTGGGCAACTGCTCATTTTGCTGATGTTGATAGATGCCATAAAACCATGGCAAAAAATGAATGCCTTTGTGCGTACTCGGCTGCGCTTTATTGCGATTGCTTCGTTACTGGTGCCAGCGGTGGTGAGAACAGTGAAACATTACTCGGTGCTGCACTGCCCGTTTGAGATTGATCGCTATGGCGGCGATACGCCTTTTATCCGCTTGCTTGATAGCGTGCCAGCTTTTGTTAAAGATGGGCATTGCTTTCCGGCTGGTCATGCCACCACTGGTTTGTGGCTAGCTGCCATTTGCGTTTTTTGGCTGCCGCATAACACCACAAGAGCGACTCAAATGTTTTTTGCAGGGTTAAGCGTGGGGGTCATTTTGGGTTGGGTGCAGCAAATGCGTGGGCATCACTTTTTGTTTCACACACTTTGGTCATCGTGGATTGCCTCGCTGGTATTAGTTGTGATGCTGTTTGTGTTTGCAGGCAAAATATTTAAGCCCGACGACAGCACTGCTACTCAGTAATCAATACGTTTATCAATTTTCTACTCTTTATCCCAGCTTGGCTCAGCACCAAAACGTTCTGCAAGAAAATCGATTAATACGCGAATTTTTAACGGCAGATTTCGGTTAGGCAAATATAGGGCATAAACATGCTGCTCTACCGGAATATATTCAGAAAGCACAGACTTAAGGCGTTTAGCTTGGATGTCCTTACCGATAATAAAAGTAGGCAACAGTGCAAGACCAAACCCTGCCAGCACCACTTGTGACAAGGCCTCATCATCATTAATACGCAGTCGCCCAGCTACTGGCACAGCCACTTCGCCGTCAGGGCCTGCAAATCGCCACAAACCTTTATCACCCGAATGAATATAATCAAGGCAGTTATGATGGATTAAATCCTCTGGTACAACAGGCACGCCAAACTGACTAAAATAACGCGCAGTAGCGCACAGCTTGCGTTTGATGGGTGCGATTTTTTTAGCCACCACGTTTAATGGCAAATCTCGTGTGACACGAATCACCACATCGTAGCCCTCTTCTGCCATGTCAAAATCTTTATCAGAAATGGTCATATCCACGTCAAGCTCAGGGTATAAGCTCAAAAACTCACCAATTGCTGGTGCAATATGCAATGTGCCAAAAGCCACAGACGCCGCTATTTTCAAAACGCCTCTAGGTCGGGTATGTAAGCTATCGATCATTTTTTGCGCTTGATTAGCCTCGTCACTGATACGCGAGCAATAATCAAAGAAGGCTGCCCCTACTTCCGTTAGGCTAAGGTGTCGCGTGCTGCGGTTTAGCAAACTAGCACCCAGCGATTGCTCTAGTTTAGCAACGGCCTTACTGACTGAAGACCTGGAAACGCCAAGTTTTCTGGCTGCGCCCGAAAAACTCTGCTCAGTGACCACCAGTGCAAAAATCATCATTAAATTTAAATCATACATGCCGCTATTGTAGCTCCATAAGAAACAGTCATGTGCGGTTAGAGGGTCTTA
>NCHI01000062.1:0-6756 GCA_002281815.1 Methylotenera sp. 24-45-7 | reverse complement strand
CGCACTATCATGTGTTTTGCCCAGACGAATTGCTGGGCTTTTTATTGATGCGAGATGGATATTATTATGGAACTTGAAAATCTAATTATTTCAGATCAGGACTACCTGCGTTTATCTAAATTAGGTAATCACGGCTTGTTGGCGGATGAGTTAAGTCGTGCCGCAGTGCTACCTGCCAATCAAATGCCATTGAATGTGGTGAGAATGGGTTCTCACGTTACTTATTTAGATGAAGGAAACGGTGTAAGCCGCAATATTGAATTGGTGTTTCCTGAAGACGCAGACTTTAAAAACGGCAAGATTTCAGTACTATCGCCAGTGGGCACTGCCTTGCTAGGCCTTAAAACTGGGCAAACTATCGATTGGTCTTTTCCTAACGATCCGCATCGACGCCTGAAAGTTGTAAGCATCAACAATGATTAGATTGTTGATGTTAAGGAACGAATATTAAAAAATGGGCAGGTAGCAATTGCTACCCGCCCATATCGTTAAACAGTTATGTTTTCTAATCTATTAACACTCAATCACTTTTATCTGCTCTGATAACCTGATAAAGCGCTCGACTGAGGTCACCCAGACAATGCCATCACCCACTTGGCCGGTGTGCCCTACTTCTACAATAATCTGCAACACACCCTCCAGCAACTCATCCGGCACCACCATTTCAATATGAATTTTAGGGCTGTAGTCGGTGAGCTCTTCTTTAATGCCTTGTGATGGCTTTGCTACAAAGTGTCCGCAACCTTCCACTTTACTCACCGTCATACCCGGAAAAGCTTTGATGTTACGCAAAGCAGAACGGATTTTTGATAAGCGGTGAGGCTGTATGACTGCTTTAATTTCTTTCATGACAAAACTCCTCTATTCTTCGCATAATTTTTTAAAGTATTACGCTTCTATTCTTTTTTCCTCAAACCTGCGATACAGCGTAGGCACTACCACCAATGTGAGCAAGGTTGAGCTAATCAAACCGCCGATAACTACAATCGCCAATGGTCGTTGAATTTCAGACCCAGGGCCGGTTGCAAACAAGAATGGCACCAGCGCTAACATCGCTACCGTTGCCGTCATCATCACCGGTCTAAAACGTTGTTTACAGCCTTCTACAATCGCGTCCATCTGGCTCCTGCCATCGTCACGTAATGAACGTATGTAAGAAACCAGCACCACCCCGTTCAGCACGGCAATACCCCACAGTGCAATAAAGCCGACCGATGCTGGCACCGACAGATATTCACCGGTAAACAGCAGGGCAAAAATACCGCCTATCGAGGCAAATGGCAGAATCATGATAATCATCGTGGCATATCTGACTGAGTTAAACAGCAAGAACAACAGGAAGAAAATCGCAGCAATGGTAATAGGCACAATAATCATCAAGTGGTTCAAGGCACGCTCCAAGTTTTGGAACTGGCCGCCGTATTCAAGGTAATAGCCATCAGTGAGTTTTAGCTTAACATCCAGCACTTTTTGCAACTCAGCCACAAAGCCGCCTAGGTCACGATCTCTGACGTTAATCGCCACCACAATACGGCGTTTGCCTAGCTCACGACTGATTTGCGCTGGGCCGTCCTTGATTTCGATTTTAGCCAAATCACGCAATGCCACACGCGAACCATTAGGTGACGTTACCAAGATATTACCTATGGCATCGGTATCATTACGGAAGCCTTCAGGAAAACGCACCGCGGCCGAGAACCTGCGCTGACCTTCGTAAATTTCAGTGGCGACTTTACCGCCGATGGCTGTTTCAATGATGTCATGTATATCCGAGGCGTTAATGCCCTGACGCGCAATCGCTTGCCTGTTGATAGTAATGTTCAGGTATTGCTGACCTGAAACCTTCTCAACACGAATATCCACGGCACCTTGCACAGTGCCGGCAATTTTTGCGACTTCATCCGCTTTGTTTTTAAGCTTGACCATGTCATCACCAAAAATCTTCACCGCCACATCAGAACGCACGCCTGTTAACAGCTCATCTACGCGGTCAGAAATTGGCTGCGCCATGACGATTTGCACACCCGGTAAACCTTTCGACAACACATCCGTCATTTTGTCCGCAATATCATCTTGCGTCCAACCTTCTGGCCACTCTTCGCGCGGCTTCAGGCTGATAATCGGCGTAGATTCGTTTTGCGCTTGCGGGTCGGCCGGGCTCTCACCACGACCAATGCCTGACATGGCTGATTTAACGCCCGGCACTTGCTCCATAATCAAACGCATGGCTTCGTTTTCCATCTTGATAGATTCTTCAAGTGAAATATTTGGCACACGGTTAATACCCGGAACAATAGAACCTTCTTTCATTTCCGGAATAAACGAAGTACCCAGCAATGGCACCACTAGCAAAGAAACCACGAATGTAGCGGTTGCCGCAGTAATGGTTTTTTTATCGTTTACCAATGCCCAGTTCAACATCGCCAGATAAGGTTTTTTGATGGTTTGAATGAACTTGGTATCTTCGCCCGAACCACCTTTTAAGATGTAAGAACACAACACCGGTGACAAGGTCAGCGAAATCACTAGCGATACGAACAATGCAATCGCAATGGTCATGGCCAGAGGCGCAAACATTTTGCCCTCCATGCCTTCTAGTGTCATCAATGGTAAAAACACCAAAATAATAATACCCACACCAAACAATACCGGTGTACCTACCTCGGTGGCGGCTTCTAACACTACCCTGACTTTACTTTCGCCCTGCCTATGCCCCAAATGGTGGAAGGCATTTTCTACCACCACCACCGAGCCATCGACCATCAGACCAATGGCAATCGCCAAGCCCCCCAGCGACATCAAGTTGGCCGATATACCGTAATGGTTCATCGCCATAAAAGTGATTAACGGCGTGAGCACTAATGTCGCCACCACAATAATACTGGAGCGTACATCACCCAAAAACAGGAACAGAATAATGATAACCAGAATGATGCCTTCAATCAGCACCTTGGTAACGGTGAACAATGCCGCGTCTACTAACTCACTACGGTCATAGTAAGGCACGATTTGCAGGCCATTTGGCAGCATGCCTTTATCGTTAATTTCTTTGACACGTTCTTTAACTCGGCTCACCACTTCTTTAGCGTTGCCAGCACGAATCATAATGACAATACCGCCTACAGATTCGGTATAGCCGTTTTTAAGTACCGCACCTACACGCACTTCGTGGCCTACATGCACTTCTGCAACATCACGCATAAACACTGGTACGCCATTTTGCTCTTTAAGCACAATGTTACGGATGTCATCGAGGTTTTCAATTAAGCCTACACCACGAATCAAATACTGCTCGGCAAATTGCGGTAATACACCACCGCCACTATTGGCATTGTTTTTAGCCAAAGCCATGTAAATGTCTTGCAGTTTCAAGCCGTAGTGATTCATACGGTCTGGGTTTACCAGCGCTTGATACTGCTTAACATAGCCACCTTGAGAGTTAATTTCTGCCACCCCAGGGATACCACGCAGCAAAGGACGCACTACCCAGTCTTGAATGGCACGTCTTTCTTTAAGCTCTTCTACCGAAAGTTCTTTATTACCATCGCTGGGGTGGTCTAAGGTGTATTGATACACCTCACCCAAACCGGTTGCTACTGGGCCTAAAACCGGCGTCACACCTTGCGGCATTTTATCTGCCACTTCCATCAGGCGTTCCATCACTAACTGACGTGCAAAATACACGTTAGTAGAATCGGTAAATACTAAGGTAATCAGTGATAAACCGTTACGGTTGAGTGAGCGCATTTCCGTCAAGCCAGGCAAGCCTGTCATGGAAATTTCTAGCGGCACGGTAATAAAACGCTCCACTTCTTCAGGTGATTTACCTGTGGCCTGTGTAGCAATTTGTACCTGTACGTTAGTAACATCTGGAAACGCGTCTACAGATAATTTTTTTAGTGCAAAAGTACCCGCCACCATCAAGGCGACGGCAATTACCAATAGCACCAAGCGCTGCTTGAGCGCAGCACGAACTAGAGATTCAATCATGCTTTACTCCAATTCTTTGCGTTTGCGTTCGTTGTTCACATGGAACGCGCCGTCAGACACCACAATTTCACCCATGGCAACACCACTTTCAACGTTGACCATGCCGTTGTAATCCGGGCCTAGCTTCACTTCACGCAAACGGAATTTATTCGGTGCAAGCTGCACGTATACATAAGTGTTGTCGTTTTCACGCACAATACTTTGCAGTGGTACGGCTAGTTTTTGCTCAGGAAGCGATTGAATCAACATAGAAACCAGCATATCGGGTTTGATTTCGCGGTTAATGTTTTGCAAATCTGAGCGCACGGTGACAGTTCTGGTTTCCGGGTTGACAATGTCGCCTTCGTAAATCAACTTGGCTTTATATTGCTTATTGCCCAAAGCCGGAATTTCCACCAGCACCTCTTCACCGACTTTAATTAGGTCTACTTGTTGCTCAGGCACTTCTGCCACCACCCATACGTGTGAAAGATCAGCAATAATGAACAGCTCTTCCGCGGGTTGCACCACTTGCCCTAAATTCACTTTACGGCTGATGACAGTACCTGACAATCTGGTGGTCACGTTACTGTAAGAGCGAATCTGACCAGTACTAGAAAGCTTATCAATTGCTGATTCATTCATGCCCAGTACTAGCAACTGATCGCGCGCTGCGTTTAAGTCTGCCTGTGCCGCACTTAACTCTGCCTGTCTGCGTTGCAACTCGGCAGCGCCAATCACATCAGCTTCTTGCAGCAATTTTGCACGTTCTACCGCTTTGGTTTGTAAGCCGATTTGTTGCGCGGCTTTAATGTAAACCAGTTGATTTTGCGCTAGTTCGGTACTATTAAGCGTGGCCAGTAATTGGCCATTTTTAACATTTTGGCCAAGCGTGACTTCAATGTCTTTGATACGTCCAGTAACCGAAGCGCCAATACGTGCAATACGCTGTTCGTCTACTTGCACCGTACCAGGCACACGTAGCGTGCCGCGCATTTCAATATTACCGGCAGTGTGTAATTTAACTTGCTGTGCGAGCTGGTCTGTAATTTCTACGATATAAGGATCAACCGCCTTTACTTCGGCAGGAGCTGCTGCTTCCTTTTTCTCACAGCCAGTTGCCACCACGGCTAAGGCGCACAACATTAAAAATAGTTTTTTGCTTGACGCAGATTTTGAAAACATAGGTGTAGCAAACATCAGATTTTAACCTCCAAAAGTTCATAGCCAAGCAAGCGTTCAATTTCCAGCATGGTATTAATATATTCATAGCGCGCAGCTAAATAGTCTTTTCTAACAACGCGTTTAGTGCGCTGTGCATCAAGGTAGTCCAAAATGCCGCGCTCACCAAAACGATAAGCCGCTTCAGCCACTTTGAGCACAGATTCTGCTTGTGTTAATAAGCCATTTTCAAATGCGGCAACTTGTTGTTGCGCAATTAAGTAGCGCTGATATGCAGACTCAATGTCGCGCTTAATTGCAATCTCTCTGTCCGTGAGTATCGCGTTAATTTCTTTCACTTCAGCAGCCGCCTGCGCGATTGGACCTTTACGTTGATCCCACAATGGGATCGGAATCGCAATACCCAATCTAAACTGGCGCAAATCAGGGTCTTGCTACACGCCAGCCTTCACCGTAAAGCCAGGATTACGCAGTTGCTCTTGCAACTTCAAGTTAGCTTCAGAAGTTTCTACAGCGGCACGAATTTGTTTTAACTGCGGGGCTTCATTGATTTTATCGCGTAATTCATCCATACCCGGCAAACTGCTGCTCAACGGAAGTTCTCCGCTGACGTTATAGTCTTCAGGGATAGCTGAGCTTAACAAACCACGCAAATAAGCCTTAGCTTCGGTAATTCGTACTACTGCCGCATGATAATCACGTTCAGCAGCCAACGATTCAGTATCCGCCTTAATCAGCTCATATCTTGGTGATTCACCAACATCCACACGCAGCTTCACGCGCTCACGTATATCTTTCAGTAAATTACGATCAGCCTCGGCCAATTCAAGTACCGCCTGCCTTTGCAACACGTCATAAAAAGCGCTTTTTACCCGAACACGTACATCTTTTAAGGTGAGCTCGGTACCTAAACTGGCTACCTGCACATTACCTTCGGCGATTTTAATTCTGGCGTTACGCACACCAGGAAAATCAATAGGTTGTGAAATTGCCACTCCCCAGTTGCCGTTATTACCTAATCCACCCGGCGTTCTATAGCTAGTAGGCCCGGCACCCATTTCAATTTGAGGGTTGATATAAGTCTTAGCGGTAACAATGGTTGCGGATGCGGATTCTTCGCGCGCCCTTGAAATATTAATGGATGGGTTTTGCTCTGCGGCAATATTGACAACTTGCCCTAAACTAAAAGTGGGAGCAGCGACTGATTCATGGCTGTGCATGAGGGCAGCTGCAACTAACGCTAAACTTATCAAATGATTATTTTTAAAGCTAAACGCTTGGTTATATGCACCAAAACAAGGCATAAACATTTTTCCTGAGTAATAAATTGAATCTATGAAAACAGCAAAACAAACCGCAGTTTTAAACATTGATTATAAATCGTGCTGAAAGTGCAAGGTTTCTGACACCTTTAGCAGACAACAAACAAACTAGGCCACTCAATTCGAACATACTTTAACGGTACGTGCAAGAATTAAGCCATATGGGAATTATGCGTTGGGAGGTCTGAGATGAACCAACAAGGTTGGCTCTTGATACGCGATATTGTAAAAATAAAAAATATTACTAATCTGCGATAGATTGTTATTTGAGACGTTGAACACG
>NCHI01000204.1 GCA_002281815.1 Methylotenera sp. 24-45-7 | reverse complement strand
CCATAATTAGCCACAAAGATGCGGACTCTATCATATTTTGGTGACAAATCCCACTAAAGACTTGTCAGTTGTGGGGAAAACTGTTATAAATCGCCTCCTAATTTGCTTGCCCAACCAAAGGGGATTGAACACATGTCATCGACTCAACCAAAGTTTTTAGAAGATTACCCAGCTTATCAGCCTGAACCGGGCGAAGAGTACATGAGTCCGAGAATGCTGGAGCATTTCCGTAACAAACTACTCTGGTGGAAAGAGCAATTGTTAGAAGAGATGAATGCCACCATCAATCATCTTAAAGAAGACTCTGCCATGCCTGCTGATCCCAATGATCGCGCCAGCCAAGAAGAAGAATTCAGTCTTGAATTGCGTACCCGTGACCGTGAACGCAAGCTGATTGCTAAGGTCGAAGCGACATTAAAACGTATTGATGATGGTGATTTCGGTTACTGTGTTATCACTGGCGAAGAAATCGGCCTAGAGCGATTAGAAGCGCGTCCGACGGCTACCATGACGGTTGAAGCCAAGGCCATGCAAGAATTACGTGAAAAACAAGGCGTTGCATAACATAGTTAAAGCTAATTTAATTATCAGCCTTGATTAGCCCTATCGCTACGGGGCGTTTTGCCCCTTCCCCTACAGGCGACCTCCATCTCGGCTCTCTCGTGGCGGCAACGGCCAGCTACCTCAATGCTAAGCAACAACAAGGGCGTTGGTTGCTGCGCATAGACGACATTGATACACCGCGTGTCGTTTCAGGTAGTCAAGATCGCATTTGTCGCCAACTCGAAGCCTATGGCTTTGAATGGGATAAGCTCACCATACAATCGCAACGATTAGCCCACTATGAAGCGGCTCTAGCTGAACTCGCTCAACAGGGGGTGTTATATGAATGCGACTGCACACGCAAACAACTCCAGCAGCGACTTGGCAAAAGCGGCTGCTACGATAATTTTTGTCGCCATCGTCAACTGAAAAACCGCATTCACAGCAGTATTCGCATCACAACTCCCGATATACCGTGGGGTTATCAAGATGCGATTCAAGGCAAGCAAATATTTGATTGGTCATCTCAGAGCGGTGACTTTATCGTTAAACGTGCGGATACTATTTTTGCTTACCATTTAGTGGCTG
>NCHI01000061.1 GCA_002281815.1 Methylotenera sp. 24-45-7 | reverse complement strand
CTGATATCTGCTTTAGGTACAGTTTTAATGTGCAGTGCCGGATGGGTGATGAACGACATTGCCGATGCTGATTTTGACGGTTTGGTAGAGCGCACTAAAAACCGTCCGCTTGCCAAAAAAGAAATCACCAAAAAATCGGCCTACCTACTGGCAGCAATGTTGAGTTTGGTCGCCTTTTTCTTAGTTAATCTTCTCAATGTATTGACAGTAAAATTATCATTCTTGGCACTATTTTTAGCCGCAACTTATCCGCTCACCAAGCGCTTTTTTGCCATGCCACAAGCATATTTAGGCATCGCTTTCGGTTTCGGCATTCCTATGGTGTTTGCTGCTATTAACAATGAGGTGCCAGTAGCAGCATGGATTTTATTGCTGGCGAATGTGTTTTGGGCAGTTGCTTATGACACGGAATATGCCATGGTGGACAGGGATGATGATTTAAAAATCGGCATCAAATCATCAGCGATTACTTTTGGGCGATATGATGTGCTGGCGGTCATGTTGTGTTATTTGGCTACATTGGTGCTGCTAGTGCTGGTTGGCAATCAGTTAGCGATGAGCATGTATTACTACGTGGGCTTATTGATGGCCGCTGTTGTTGCTATCTATCATTACTTTTTAATTAAAAACCGAGATAGAGAAAATTGCTTTAATGCGTTTTTAGGTAATAACTGGTTCGGTTTTTTTGTATTCACTGGTATGCTTGCGCATTATCTGATTACTGTTGAATCAAGCTTTTAAGTCAATAAAACAAACTTTAGGCTGCGGTTCGCAAGTATTTTGTAAAAAAACGCACTATGCATCGTAATTGTGTTTGACAGAACGCATTGCTTTGGCATAAAATCCGCCTCTTAATTTTTTTAGCTCATAGTATTGGTAACACGATGAAAACCTTTTCAGCAAAATCACATGAAGTGAAGCGCGACTGGTTTGTGGTTGATGCCACAGACCTAGTGTTAGGCCGTTTGGCTAGCGCAGTTGCACACCGTTTGCGCGGCAAACATAAAGCCATTTACACACCTCACGTAGATACAGGTGATTACATTGTCGTGATTAACGCCGACAAATTAAAAGTAACTGGTAACAAAGCAGAGGGTAAGCTCTACCACAGACACTCTGGTTACCCAGGTGGTATTACCACAACAACATTCTCTAAAATGCAAGACCGTTTCCCAGGTCGCGCTTTAGAAAAAGCAGTTAAAGGCATGTTACCTAAAGGTCCTTTAGGTTATGCAATGATCAAAAAAATGAAGGTTTATGCGGGTAATGAGCATGACCATGCGGCGCAACAACCGCAACCATTGACCATCTAAGGATAAAAAATGATTGGTAAATACAACTATGGTACAGGTCGCCGCAAAAGCTCAGTGGCACGTGTATTCTTAAAAGCTGGTAAAGGCAATATCATTGTTAATGACAAACCAGTTGATGAATATTTCTCACGCGTGACTTCACGCATGATTCTGCGTCAACCATTAGAGTTAACAAACAACATAGCAAGTTTTGACATCATGGTAAACGTAATCGGCGGCGGTGAATCTGGCCAAGCTGGTGCAGTTCGTCACGGTATCACACGCGCTTTGATCGACTATGATGCAGCTTTGAAAAGCGCACTGTCACACGCAGGCTTCGTAACACGTGATGCACGTGAAGTTGAGCGTAAAAAAGTGGGCTTACGCAAAGCACGTCGTCGTAAACAATTCTCTAAACGCTAATATTTGGCGGTTGGGTTTGAAAAAGGTCGCTTTTGCGGCCTTTTTTATTTTTAATTGGATGATAAAGCCAGTGCGCATATAATCCATGCATGACATTTTTTGATAAAACTTTTTAAAAACATGGCAACTAAAAAAATCAAAGTAGGTATTGTTGGCGGCACAGGTTACACCGGTGTTGAATTGTTGCGTTTGTTAGCAATTCATCCGGATGTAGCGCTTACAGCGATTACTTCGCGTGGTGAGGCTGGTATGCCGGTCGCCGATATGTTCCCAAGTTTGCGTGGATTTGTGGATTTGGCGTTTACCGATCCTGCCAGCGCAAATCTAAGTGACTGTGATGTGGTGTTCTTTGCTACGCCGCATGGTGTGGCTATGAGTCAGGCGCAGACGTTATTAGATGCTGGTGTGAAAGTGATTGATCTTGCTGCAGATTTCAGACTGCAAGATACTGCGGTATTTGAACAATGGTACAAAATGCCGCACAGCTGCCCAAACATATTAAGCCAAGCCGTCTATGGCATTCCAGAGCTTTACCGTGAAAAAATTAAGTCGGCACAGGTCATTGGTAACCCTGGTTGCTATCCTACAACAGTATTATTGGGCTTGGCACCATTAATTGAGCAAGGCTTGATTGATTTTTCAGCACCGATCATCGCGGATTCAAAATCAGGGGTGTCTGGTGCAGGTAGAAAAGCTGAGGTGGCGACTTTATTTGCTGAAGCGAGCGATACTATGAAAGCTTACGGCATCGCAGGGCATAGGCATCATCCTGAAATTCATGCGCAACTTACGCAATTAGCAGGCGCTAATTTGCAATTTATTTTTGTACCGCATTTAATTCCAATGATACGCGGTATGTTATCAACGATTTACGTTAAACTGTCAGCTAAAGCGGCAGCGGTTGATCTGCAAAGTCTATATCAGCAGCGCTATCAAAATGAGGGTTTTGTCGACGTTATGCCAGCAGGTAGTCTGCCAGAAACGCGTTCTGTGCGCGGCTCAAATATGATACGTATTGCCTTGCATCCACAGCCGCAAACGGGTTATTTAACGCTGGTTGTTGTTCAAGATAACCTAGTGAAAGGTGCCGCAGGGCAAGCCGTACAAAATATGAATATCATGTTTGGTTTAGCAGAAGCTACTGGCTTGGGAGTTGTGCCGCTATTGCCATAGCGACTGTAACAATGAAGCCGGTCAGAAGACGCATCCGTAGGCATTTTGGCTTAACCGCAAAGCAAGTTGCTGTTCGATCTAAGCGGCCGTGGTATTTGCAGTGGGGTATTACTGGCTTATATATTGCCGTAGGATATTTGCTGGCTTACTGGCAATTTTCTAGCGGCAAAGAAGTTTATCAAAAGTTACAGCAAGCGACTCTTGAAAATCAAAGCTTGCATACCAAGATTATACAAGTAGAGCGCCAATTACAGATTGAGCAGGCTGCGCAGACAAATTTGGCAAAAGAGTTGAATGCAGTGCAAGATGAAAACATGCATATTAAGGAAGATTTGTTTTTTTACAAAAATATGCTCAATGGTAAAAAATAATTAGAGCTTGGTTTGTGTAACAACTTAGCAAATCAAAACGGCGAAAGGATGGAGTGTGTTTTTTAAAAAAAGTAATCGAACACAAAATACGATAGATACGCTAGTGGGCGCAGATACGAAAATTGAAGGCAATATCAGTTTTTCTGGCGGTTTACGTGTGGATGGTACGGTGTTGGGGGCCATTACTGAACCAAATGACACACCAAGCACACTAATTTTAAGTGAGCATGGGCGTATCGAGGGTTCGGTTACCGTAGCTAAAGTTGTTATCAACGGCAGCGTGACTGGTCCAGTAAGATCGGCGCAATTTATTGAGCTTCAAACCAAAGCGCGTATTATTGGAGATGTTTATTACAATTCCTTAGAAATACACACCGGTGCAGTGATAGAAGGCAAACTGGTTTATTTAGGCGATACACAGAATAATAGTTAGTTAATACATGTGCCATTTTTGATTGGCGCCATTCGCAACAAACAGCGAAATAATTTTTTGAAATATTAGGAGTACATGATGAGTACAGTAGCGGAAGTTCAGGAATTAGATATTCCATCTCCATTGGTTTTTACCGACAATGCAGCTAAAAAAGTTAAAGAACTGATTGAAGAAGAGGGTTCGCCAGATCTTAAACTACGAGTGTTTGTAAGTGGTGGTGGCTGTTCAGGTTTTCAATATGGCTTCACATTTGAAGAAGAAGTGAATGAAGACGACACGCAAGTGCAAAAAGATACAGTGACCTTGCTGATCGACCCGATGAGTTTGCAATATTTGATGGGCGCTGAAATTGACTATCAAGACAGTTTGCAAGGTTCACAGTTTGTAATTCGTAACCCGAATGCACAAACTACTTGTGGCTGCGGATCATCATTCTCGGTATAAACTTGATGCAACAATGAAAAAGCCTCGCAAATGATGCGAGGCTTTTTTGTTTCTAGCAGGCTAGTTATTAGCGTTTATCGCTAGGCACAAATTCGCGTCTAGCTTCACCCGTATAGAGCTGGCGTGGTCTGCCGATTTTAGCTTCTGGATCGGCATGCATTTCAGACCATTGCGCTACCCAACCAGCTGTTCTTGCCATCGCAAAAATAGCAGTGAACATGCTATTAGGAATGCCCATGGCACGCATGACGATACCTGAATAAAAATCAACATTTGGATAGAGTTTGCGGCTGACAAAATACTCATCTTCCAGCGCAATTTTTTCTAGCTCCATGGCCAATTTAAACATTGGATCATCGTTTAAACCCAGCTCGTTTAGTACTTCGTGGCAGGTTTTACGCATAATGGCAGCGCGTGGGTCCATATTGCGATACACGCGGTGACCAAAGCCCATCAAGCGGAAGCTATCTGTTTTGTCTTTTGCACGTTTGATAAAGTCGCCGATGCGAGATACGTCACCAATTTCTTCCAGCATATTCAGTGTTGCCTCGTTAGCGCCGCCATGTGCCGGTCCCCACAACGATGCAATGCCAGCAGAAACACAAGCAAACGGGTTGGCGCCACTAGACCCCACCAGCCTTACTGTGGAAGTTGATGCATTCTGTTCATGGTCTGCATGCAAGATTAAAATACGATCAAATGCTTTTGCCAAGATTGGGTTAGGTTCATATTTTTCACACGGTGTTGCAAACATCATGTGCATGAAATTTTCCGCATAATTTAAATGATTTTGCGGGTACATAAACGGCTGGCCTAAGTTGTACTTATAGCTCCAGGCGGCAATAGTGGGCACTTTTGCCAATAAACGATGCGCTGATACTTCGCGATGTTTGGCATCTCGAATATCCATAGAATCAAAATAAAATGCAGACAGCGAACCCACAACCCCGACCATGACCGCCATCGGATGTGCATCACGTCTAAAGCCGCGGAAAATATTATTCAGCTGATCATGCAGCATCGTGCTGCCGCTAATGGTGTCAGTAAATTGTTTTTTCTCATCAGCGTTGGGGAGTTCGCCATGCATCAGCAGATAGGCGACTTCCAGATAATCACAATGTTCGGCGAGTGCTTCGATTGGATAACCACGATAGTAAAGTAAACCGTTTTCACCGTCGATAAAGGTGATGTTTGAGTTACATGCGGCAGTGGACATAAACCCAGGGTCGTAAGTGAATACGTTATGCTTACTTAAGGCGCGTATATCAATCACGTCATTGCCTAAAGTGCCAGACAAAACGGGCAGCTCGATTGCATCTGCACCGTTATCAAAATTTAGCGTTGCTTTGGTAGGTTTTTGTGTCATAACATTTCTATATCAATAATTTTCATTTAGTCCAATTATACTTTAATTGATGCACTCGCATCAGCGCAGGTAGCAAAGCAGGCTGTTATCAAGCCTGATAAACAGCACCCATCACACGTGGCCCTTTGGCGCCAGTTACTTGTGTTAGGTTTACCGTTTGGTGATGCATACATTGCTTAGCTAGCCAAGCAAACGCGACAGCCTCCGCCCAGTCAATACCGATGCCCAATTCATCAGTATTTGAAATTTTTATGCCATGCATTAACGCTGCCAGCTGTTCCAGCAATAAACCATTTTTAGCGCCACCGCCGCATAAATATATTTCTTCAACCTCTCTACAATGCAGGCTTAATGCCTGATGAATAGAGTGAGCGGTGAGTGCCAGTAAAGTGTGAGCAACATCATTCGCTGCAAAGACTGAGTTGCTTAAATGCTGACTCAGCCATTGATGGTTAAACAAATCACGTCCGGTACTTTTGGGGGGCGCTAGAGAAAAATACTCGTCTTCTAACATTTTATCTAGCAATGGCAAAATCACTTTACCGCTGCGCGCCCAATCACCATTTGCGTCGTAATCCAAGTCGAGGTGCTGCTTAATCCAGCTATCTAGTAGCATGTTGCCAGGGCCGGAATCGAATCCAACAACCTTGCCAGAACTAGTCAGATAGGTAATGTTGGCAATACCGCCAACATTTACAATCGCACGATGATGTTGACTGCTAGCGAACATTGCTTGGTGAAACGCCGGTACCAATGGTGCGCCTTGTCCGCCAGCTGCAATATCACGACTTCTAAAATCAGAAATAACAGTAATATTGGTGAGTTCGGCTAGCAATGCGGCATTACCAATTTGCATGGTAAAGCCTAGTTCTGGCCGGTGCCGTATGGTTTGGCCATGACAGCCAATTGCAGTGATAGTGCTGGCAGCAACTTTGGCCGAGCTTAGTAGCTCAATTACCGCTTGCGCATAAAGGTGCGCCAGTGTGTTGGCCAGTAGCGCTGTAGTCTCTAACTCGTTTTCGGTGGGATGTTGCAGAGCCAAAATTTCGATACGTAAAGCGCTAGGGTATGGCAAAAAGTGAGTTTGCAGCACCTCAATACCTTGCTTACCGTCAAAGGTCACAAGTGCCGCATCTACGCCATCAAGGCTGGTGCCAGACATCAGTCCGATGAAAAGCTCGCCAGCCATGGTCTTATCGTCTAGTGATTTAAGGTGTAGAAGGGTTACTCTAACGCTGCAATGTTACTAGTGCCTAATAAGCGCAGCTGAGAACTCAGTTGGTTACTTACACTGTCAAATGCTGCTTTGTTATTAGCATCAATCGAGTTGGCCTTTGGCAAAGCAACTTTCATCGGGTCGCGATGTTGACCATTTAATAAAAACTCATAGTGTAAGTGCGGGCCTGTTGCTACGCCGGTCATGCCGACAAAACCAATAATTTCACCTTGTGAAACTTTGATGCCACGACGCAAACCTTCAGCAAATCTTGAAAGGTGACCGTATAGCGTGCTAACGCCGTTGTTATGCTTAAGTACGATGACATTGCCGTAGCCACCTTTGCGCCCTACAAAATCAACAACAGCATCACCAGAGGCTTTCACGCGCGTGCCGGTGGGTGCAGCCATGTCTACACCTTTATGCGCTCTAACTTTTTGTAACACAGGGTGATAGCGTGCAACGCTGAAGCCTGAACTGACGCGGGTAAACTCTAGTGGTGAACGCAGGAAGGACTTATGCAGGCTCTTGCCTTCGGGCGTGAAGTATTGCATTTTCCCGTCATTGCCTCTGAAGCCAATGGCACGGAAGGTTTTGCCATTATTCACAAACTCTGCCGCTAAAACCTCACCACTTTTTACTAACTCACCCTGATGATAATTACCTTCATAAATCACATTGAAGTGATCGCCACTGCGAAGATCGGTGTGAAAATCAATTTCGCTTTCAAATATATCTGCAACTTGAATCGCGATACTGTCTGGAATGTTAGCCGCGTCTGTAGCGCCGAATAATGAGCTGTGAATTTTTGCTGATTTTAGAATTGGACGCACCTCAAGCTGACGCACTAGTTTTTCAGCTTGATAGCCATCAGCAGTTTTCTTGATGTTGATATATTGCTCGGAAGTTAATTGATACTCGAAACTTACCAAGTTACCCTCAATATCGGTTTCCGCTTCAACACGTTTGCCAGGAATCAGTGATCTTGCAATTTCATTGGCGGTTTGATCGTTGCGGATGAAGTCGTAGGCTTCGCGGTTGCGAATGTTCAGTCGTGAAACTAGGCTTTGTAGCGTGTCATCACGACGCACATAATCTTTATACCAGAAATTTTGCTTTGTAGTTTCAACCGAACCTTCTAGTTGATTGTTGATTGCTGCTTCATGAGCGCTAGGGAGCACCAGCTCTTCTAATACAGTTTCAGTTTGAATAGAGCCAGTTAATGTCTGTGGGACGATACCAAAAGCAGCATAAATGCCAAACAAAGGCAGGCATGATATCGCCAGAACCCAGCGCAACTTAAACTTACGTTCAAGCTTACGTTCCGCGTTATCGCTGTTTTGCGCTAAAATAGAAGTTTGGTTTGAATTATTATGACTGAGCTCGTTAATATCCACGGGCTTACCTTCGAAAATTTGATACGGCTTCAAATACTAACAGAAAACTTAATTAAAACAAGTAAATGAGCCATGAAAATATTACAGTTTAAGGGTGTGATTGCGTGAACATAGACATTAACCAACAGCTTGCAATAATCAAGCGCGGTGCGGACGAGCTGTTAATAGAAGCAGAGCTGGTGGAGAAGCTTAAAAAAGGCCAGCCGCTAAGAATTAAGGCTGGCTTTGACCCTACAGCACCTGATTTACACTTGGGTCATACAGTGCTGATAAATAAGCTGCGTCAATTTCAAGAATTGGGACATCAGGTATTGTTTCTGATTGGCGACTTTACCGGCATGATCGGTGATCCAACTGGTAAAAGTACCACGCGCCCACCTTTAACAGTTGAGCAAGTCCAAGAAAACGCTAAAACATACACCGCACAAGTATTCAAAATACTCAAGCCAGAGCAAACCGAAGTGGTTTTTAACTCTAAATGGTTAAGCGACTTAGGCGCGGCAGGCATGCTTAAATTGGCGGCAAGTCATACGGTAGCCAGAATGCTAGAGCGCGATGATTTTTCTAAGCGTTTTAAAAGTAACCAACCAATTGCCATCCATGAATTCTTATATCCTTTACTGCAAGGGTATGACTCAGTTGCCTTAAAAGCTGACTTGGAGCTAGGTGGCACCGATCAGAAATTTAACTTGCTGATGGGGCGTGAGCTGCAAAAGCAAGCTGGTCAAAGCCAGCAGTGTGTGTTGACAATGCCATTGCTCGAAGGTCTGGATGGTGTCAATAAGATGTCTAAATCTTTAAATAACTATATTGGCATAGCAGAAGCGCCCGAAGTGATTTTCGCAAAAATCATGTCAATTTCTGATGTACTGATGTGGCGATACATAGAGCTGTTGTCATTCGAGTCATTAGAAGTGGTTGCAAAATGGAAGGCTGATGTAGCGGCCGGCGCCAATCCTCGCGATATCAAAGTGCGTTTCGCACAAGAAATAGTAGCGCGTTTTCACAGTTCAGCAGATGCAGAAAAAGCCCTGCTAGATTTCCAAACGCGCTCCAAGGGTGGCATACCTGATGAAGTGCCCGAAGTTTCAGTCACGATAGAAGGTGACTCTGTAGGCATTGCCCAATTATTAAAGCTGGCTGGCTTGGTAGCGAGCACCTCAGAAGCATTCAGATCCATAGAGCAGGGCGGCATTAAATTAGATGGTGAAAAAGTCACTGATAAAGCCCTATCCATCAAAAAAGGCGTGAGCATAATTGCGCAAGTTGGCAAACGAAAATTCGCAAATGTAACAATTTTGTAATTGTTTAAAAATAGCCCTTGACCAAAGTTATAAGGTCTATATAATGCGCACCTCGTTAACGCAAAGCGTGACGTGGTTTGTATAATGCGCACCTCGTTAACGCAAAGCGTGACGTGGTTTGAAGTAAAAGCTCTTTAACAAAATAACAACTGATAAGTGTGGGTGCTTGTGGAAGAGGCAGCTGACTTGGTTGCTACTGAATTTATTCAGTAGTTTTGAATCAAGTTTAGTACTCAGAAAATACAAGTGCTTACACTTAAATTTATGACAAATATGTAACGGTTCTTGGTAACAAGAATCACACAGACCTTGAAATGAATTTGAGTACTCAACCTAATAAGCCAGATTATCTCTGGTTGATGTGGGTTGATAAAGCAAAAGCGAAATACCACCTCGCAAGAGGAAAAAGTAATAGTTGTGAATTAAACTGAAGAGTTTGATCATGGCTCAGATTGAACGCTGGCGGAATGCTTTACACATGCAAGTCGAACGGCAGCACGGACTTCGGTCTGGTGGCGAGTGGCGAACGGGTGAGTAACATATCGGAACGTATCCAATAATGGGGGATAACTAATCGAAAGGTTGGCTAATACCGCATACGCCCTACGGGGGAAAGCTAGGGACCTTCGGGCCTGGCGTTAATGGAGCGGCCGATATCTGATTAGCTAGTTGGTGAGGTAAAGGCTCACCAAGGCGACGATCAGTAGCTGGTCTGAGAGGACGACCAGCCACACTGGAACTGAGACACGGTCCAGACTCCTACGGGAGGCAGCAGTGGGGAATTTTGGACAATGGGCGCAAGCCTGATCCAGCCATTCCGCGTGAGTGAAGAAGGCCTTCGGGTTGTAAAGCTCTTTCGCAAGGGAAGAAAACTTATCCTCTAACATAGGATGAGGTTGACGGTACCTTGATAAGAAGCACCGGCTAACTACGTGCCAGCAGCCGCGGTAATACGTAGGGTGCGAGCGTTAATCGGAATTACTGGGCGTAAAGCGTGCGCAGGCGGCCTTAAAAGTCAGATGTGAAATCCCCGAGCTCAACTTGGGAACTGCGTTTGAAACTCTAAGGCTAGAATATGTCAGAGGGGGGTAGAATTCCACGTGTAGCAGTGAAATGCGTAGAGATGTGGAGGAATACCAATGGCGAAGGCAGCCCCCTGGGATAATATTGACGCTCATGCACGAAAGCGTGGGGAGCAAACAGGATTAGATACCCTGGTAGTCCACGCCCTAAACGATGTCTACTAGTTGTTGGTGGAGTAAAATCCATGAGTAACGCAGCTAACGCGTGAAGTAGACCGCCTGGGGAGTACGGTCGCAAGATTAAAACTCAAATGAATTGACGGGGGCCCGCACAAGCGGTGGATTATGTGGATTAATTCGATGCAACGCGAAAAACCTTACCTGGCCTTGACATGTAACGAACTTTCCAGAGATGGATTGGTGCTCGAAAGAGAACGTTAACACAGGTGCTGCATGGCTGTCGTCAGCTCGTGTCGTGAGATGTTGGGTTAAGTCCCGCAACGAGCGCAACCCTTGCCATTAATTGCCATCATTTAGTTGGGCACTTTAATGGGACTGCCGGTGACAAACCGGAGGAAGGTGGGGATGACGTCAAGTCCTCATGGCCCTTATGGCCAGGGCTTCACACGTAATACAATGGTCGGTACAGAGGGTTGCCAACCCGCGAGGGGGAGCCAATCCCAGAAAGCCGATCGTAGTCCGGATTGTAGTCTGCAACTCGACTACATGAAGTCGGAATCGCTAGTAATCGCGGATCAGCATGTCGCGGTGAATACGTTCCCGGGCCTTGTACACACCGCCCGTCACACCATGGGAGTGGGTTTTACCAGAAGTAGGTAGTCTAACCTTCGGGAGGACGCTTACCACGGTAGTATTCATGACTGGGGTGAAGTCGTAACAAGGTAGCCGTATCGGAAGGTGCGGCTGGATCACCTCCTTTCTAGAGACGTCCGAATTTGCAAGCATTCACACTTATCAGTTGTTAGATTAAAAGCAACATCAAAACAAGATTTGACTATAAGGGTCTGTAGCTCAGCTGGTTAGAGCACCGTCTTGATAAGGCGGGGGTCGATGGTTCGAGTCCATCCAGACCCACCAGATTCCATATTAAAACCTGTTAGACAAATGGGGGATTAGCTCAGCTGGGAGAGCACCTGCTTTGCAAGCAGGGGGTCGTCGGTTCGATCCCGACATTCTCCACCAATTTTAGGGAAGAAATTAGAAGCAAGTGTTGTTGGCTAACAATCTTTGCTTCTAGTTTTTAACTAGACTGATCTTTAACAAAATGGAAGAAGTAAAGTGAGCACATATCTTTGTGATGAGGATGTGTGTTCAAAATGGGCAATATATTTCTTAGTCGGAATATATTGAATGATTGCAAAATCGAAACATTTGCTTCGTTAAGTCTCAATACTGCAGCAATGCGGTATTAAGAAATAATGAAACAAATAAACCATCTTAATCTGTACAACCTTGCAGATTAAGAAAAGTTGCTTTAGAAAAACTATGACGAGCGTCTCATGCGCTACGGAATCTGAATAATTAAAAGGGTTCAGGTTTTAACGTTATAGGATCAAGTGAATAAGTGCATATGGTGGATGCCTTGGCGATTACAGGCGATGAAGGACGTGATAGCCTGCGTAAAGGTTCGGGGAGCTGGCAAATAAGCTTTGATCCGGACATATCCGAATGGGGAAACCCACCCGCAAGGGTAACCGCTCCTGAATATATAGGGAGATGGTGGCAAACCGAGTGAACTGAAACATCTAAGTAGCTCGAGGAAAAGAAATCAACCGAGATTCCGTAAGTAGTGGCGAGCGAACATGGAATAGCCTGTTATTTTTAGCACATGCGATAGTAGAACGGAATGGAAAGTCCGGCCATAGAGGGTGATAGCCCCTTATACGAAATCCCGTGTGTGGAACTAGGGTAACGACAAGTAGGGCGGGGCACGAGAAACCTTGTCTGAACATGGGGGGACCTCCTCCAAGGCTAAATACTCGTAATCGACCGATAGTGAACCAGTACCGTGAGGGAAAGGCGAAAAGAACCCCGGGAGGGGAGTGAAATAGATCCTGAAACCGTATGCATACAAACAGTGGGAGCGGACTTGTTCCGTGACTGCGTACCTTTTGTATAATGGGTCAGCGACTTACATTCAGTAGCAAGCTTAACCGATAGGGGAGGCGTAGCGAAAGCGAGTCCGAATAGGGCGTCTAGTTGCTGGGTGTAGACCCGAAACCAAGTGATCTATCCATGGCCAGGATGAAGGTGCCGTAACAGGTACTGGAGGTCCGAACCCACAAATGTTGAAAAATTTGGGGATGAGCTGTGGATAGGGGTGAAAGGCTAAACAAACTTGGAAATAGCTGGTTCTCTCCGAAAACTATTTAGGTAGTGCCTCGTATATCATTCTTGGGGGTAGAGCACTGTTATGGCTAGGGGGTTCATAAGAACTTACCAAACCATTGCAAACTCCGAATACTGAGAAATGCAATTACGGGAGACAGACCATGGGTGCTAACGTCCGTGGTCAAGAGGGAAACAACCCAGACCGACAGCTAAGGTCCCAAATGACGTGCTAAGTGGAAAACGAAGTGGGAAGGCACAGACAGCCAGGATGTTGGCTTAGAAGCAGCCATCATTTAAAGAAAGCGTAATAGCTCACTGGTCGAGTCGTCCTGCGCGGAAGATGTAACGGGGCTAAGCACGTAACCGAAGCTTCGGATGCTACATTCTTCGGAATGTATGCATGGTAGGAGAGCGTTCTGTAGGCCTGCGAAGGTGTGCTGTGAGGCATGCTGGAGGTATCAGAAGTGCGAATGCTGACATGAGTAGCGATAAAGGGTGTGAAAAGCACCCTCGCCGAAAACCCAAGGTTTCCTGCGCAACGTTCATCGGCGCAGGGTGAGTCGGCCCCTAAGGTGAGGCAGAGATGCGTAGCTGATGGGAAACAGGTTAATATTCCTGTACCTGTATACAATGCGATGTGGGGACGGAGAAGGTTAGGTCAGCCGGGTGTTGGATGTCCCGGTTCAAGCGTGTAGGTTGGTTCTTTAGGCAAATCCGGAGAGCTAAGACTGAGACGTGATAACGAGCGTACTTGTACGTGAAGTGATTGATACCATGCTTCCAAGAAAAGCCACTAAGCTTCAGTTGTATAGAGACCGTACCGCAAACCGACACAGGTGGGTAGGATGAGAATTCTAAGGCGCTTGAGAGAACCCGGGAGAAGGAACTCGGCAAATTAGCACCGTAACTTCGGGAGAAGGTGCGCCCCGGTAGAGTGTAGCGACTTGCTCGTGAAGCTCGATGGGGTTGCAGTGAAAAGGTGGCTGCGACTGTTTAATAAAAACACAGCACTCTGCAAACACGAAAGTGGACGTATAGGGTGTGACGCCTGCCCGGTGCTGGAAGATTAAATG
>NCHI01000203.1 GCA_002281815.1 Methylotenera sp. 24-45-7 | reverse complement strand
ATGGTCAACGTGGGCGATAATTGCGATGTTTCTTAAATTGCGTGACATGTATTGCTACCGGTTCATTTGAAAGGCCGCGATTTTAACACATTAAGTTTAGAATCTTTTATGAATCTTTAATTAAAGCTTTGACAAAGTGTGATTTTTGCCTATAATGCGCACAACTTAAAACTTTACTTAACTAATAAAAGTTTTAGATTCATCGCCCTGACCCTCGATTGCTCGTGAAATTTTGAAGCAGTCATCTTTTAGATTTAATTTTAAATCTATCTTTACTGGTTAGCGGCTATGCCCGTGCGCTGGTAAATAAAGCATCTCAATAATAGTTTTTTGAAATCTGCTTTTCGCGTTTTGTTTTTAACAGAGCTAACTTTAGTTCAGTTAATCGCATTGATGTATTTGCTTGCGCCCTTTTTGATATATAACGAAAGGGACTATCTTGTCTTTTGAATCATTAAATCTACACCCATCTATCTTACGTGCTATTGAAGAAGCTGGTTACACCACCCCTACTCCTATCCAATCACAGGCAATTCCTGAAGTGATTGCAGGCCGCGATTTGTTAGCATCTGCACAAACCGGCACTGGTAAAACAGCAGCGTTTACATTACCTGCACTTAACCTATTAGCAACACCACACGAATCTAAAAGCCGTGGCCCACGTATTTTGGTATTAGTGCCTACACGTGAACTAGCTGCGCAAGTAAACGAGTCTGCACGTAAATACGGTAAATATATCCGTGCACGTACAGTCAGTATCGTGGGTGGTATGCCTTACCCACTACAAAACAAACTTTTATCACAACCTTTAGATATATTGGTTGCAACCCCAGGCCGTTTCATTGACCACTTAGACCGTGGTCGTATTGATACATCACGTCTGCAAATGCTGATTCTGGACGAAGCAGACCGTATGTTAGACATGGGCTTTATGCCTGATGTTGAGCGTATCTGCGAGGCATTACCTGCTGAGCGTCAAACCTTGCTGTTCTCAGCAACATTAGATGGAAACATTGGCCGTATCGCCCGTGACATCCTGAAAAATCCAAAAACCATTGAAATTGCACAACAAAAAGAAAAACACGCAAACATTGAACAACGTTTGCACTTTGTTGATGACATGACACACAAAAACAAATTGCTTGAGCAT
>NCHI01000060.1 GCA_002281815.1 Methylotenera sp. 24-45-7 | reverse complement strand
ATATTTTTCAGCTGTGCAAAATCAAGCAATTAGTCTTTGGGTTGCAAAACCTGAAGACGGTGCAGGCTGCGAGGGGATTAGATTATTTTCTTCCTTGGCGGCATTAAGAGATTGGCTTGCAGCAGATGCACGTTATTTGGACTACTTGGCGCAACCTTATCAACAAGGAGTAGCCGCGAGTTTTTCTATGTTGTGCCGTAACGGTAAAGCTTGGGTATTAAGTTGTAATCAGCAGCACATGCAATGCAATGATGAGCATTTTAAACTTAAGGGTATTGCTGTGAATGGCATGGCTCAATATCGGCAGCAATTTGAAACCATTGCCAGAAAAATTGCCCAAATGTTACCCGATGCTTTGGGCTACATAGGCGTTGATGTGATTGTAGACACTGAACATCATCGAATTTATGTGCTGGAAATTAACCCACGTCTAACCACGAGTTATGTGGGTTTGCATGCAGCGCTTAACGCAAATCCTGCTAAATTGATTTTGGATTGCGCATTAAATGATCAATTCACCATGCCTGCATTCTCAAAAAACGGCTTAGCGCAGAATATAGTTCAGGTCGCGCTATGAAAACATACATTGGTTGGGATATCGGTGGTGCGCATTTGAAAGCAGTATTGCTGGATGCGGAATGTACAGTATTAGCTGCTAAACAGGTATATTGCCCCCTGTGGTTGGGATTGGCGCAACTTGATGCGGCGATTACGCAAGTGCTTGCAGAATTTAATGCGCATCAGCATGTAGTCACTATGACCGGCGAGCTTGCAGATATTTTTGCCAGCCGCCAGCAGGGCGTGACGGAGATAGCGCAGCTATTATCAACCAAGTTACAAGGTGAGGTGCGCTATTATGCGGGCAAACAGCAGTTTGTTGATGCGGCGATGGTGACAGAGTGCTGGTCAGATATTGCTTCAATGAATTGGCTCGCCAGCGTACAGTTTGTAGCGCAAAATGTAGCGTGTGCAATGTTTGTGGATATAGGCAGCACTACGACTGACATTGCATGTATTCATGATGCCATGCCTATGGTGAAAGGCTTGACTGATGCAGAGCGCATGCAATGTGACGAGTTGGTTTACACTGGGGTAGTACGCACACCACTGATGGCGGTGACGCGGCAAATTAAATTCGGTAACAAGGTGTCACATGTTGCCGCTGAATATTTTGCCACCGCAGCCGATGTATATACTTTAAGTGGTGAACTGCCACTAGATGACAATGCTGCTGCTACCGCGGATGGTGCAGATAAATCAATGACATCATGCGCGCGGCGTATTGCACGCATGGTAGGCTGTGATGTGACCGATGCGCCATTGAACACTTGGCAGGATTTGGCGCTCCAATTTAAGCAGCAACAGGTGAATCAAATTAAACAAGCGATGCAAAATCAACTATCCCAACTCAAAGATCGCAATAATCTGCAAGTGATTGGCGCAGGTGCGGGTAGCTTTTTGGTGGCTGAAATTGCAGCGCAGCTAAATTATCCTTATCGCGAGGTGACTGATTTTATTGTTGCCAAGCATGTAAACTTGAAAAAATTGGCCTCCGTGTGTTTTCCGGCATATGCAGTCGCGTTTTTAGCGGTTAAAAGCAGCAAGGCTACATCATGACTATGTTGCGATACCCACTTCAATATCATCACGATAGCGCTTTGTTGTTTGCGCGTATTGCGCATCAGCCCTGGGCGATATTTTTGGATAGTGGGCAGCGCTTAGATACTGCTACTGGCATGCCGGGCAGCCAATATGGGCGCTATGATATTTTGGTGGCAGACCCGTTTATCACCTTTACCACTGATGAGCAGCATACCGTGATTCATACGCGTGAGCATCGCTACACTTCGAGTGATGACCCGTTCGATTTAATTAAACAAGCGCTGTCGCCATATCAGGCAACTGCGACAGATTTACCGTTTAGTGGTGGTGCTATCGGTTATTTTGGCTACGATTTAGCCAGAAAATTAGAGCGCCTAGAAAGTAAGGCATCTAATACAGATGCAATTGCGCCGATGCAGGTAGGCATTTATGATTGGGCGGTGCTGGTCGATCATCGCAATAAAACTGCTTGTCTGGTATCGCATGGTTTTGACCCAAAAACCCGTGAGCACTGGCATACGCTATGTGCCTCATTTGATGCGGTTTTTTTACCACATGATGCTGAGAGAAAAGCATTTAAGCTGGATTCGCAGGTGGCGTCAAATATGGATGAAGCGGATTATGCCGCAGCCTTTAATAAAATTCAGCACTACATTCAAGAAGGTGATTGTTACCAAGTGAATCTTGCCCAGCGGTTTTCAGCACAGGCATCTGGTGACAGCTGGCAAGCCTATCAAAAATTACGCGAAATTAGCCCCGCGCCGTTTATGTCGTATATGAATTTTGGCAACATGCATGTTCTTTCTGGCTCACCTGAGCGGTTTTTGCAGGTGATGGATGGCAATGTAGAGACCCGCCCCATTAAAGGTACTAGGCCACGTGCATTAGACCCAGCGCTAGATGCGCAATATGCGCAAGATCTACAAACCAGCCTTAAAGATCGCGCTGAAAATTTAATGATTGTAGATTTATTGCGCAACGATATTGGCAAGAACTGTGAAACTGGTTCAGTGCGTGCTGATAAATTGTTTCAGCTGCAAAGTTTTGCCAATGTACATCATTTGGTTAGCATCGTTACTGGTCGATTACAGGCTGGAAAAACAGCACTCGATTTGCTGCGCGGTTGTTTTCCCGGAGGCTCGATTACAGGTGCGCCGAAGTTAAGGTCTATGCAGATTATTGAAGAACTTGAACCGCACCGACGTGGTGTATATTGCGGGGCGATTGGTTATATCGGTTTTGATGGCAACATGGATACCAACATAGCTATTCGCTCTGCGGTTTATTTAAGCCACAATGACAAAGGTGAAATCAGTTTTTATGCCGGTGGCGGTATTGTGGCAGATTCTGATTTGCAAAAAGAATACAAAGAAACCTTGGATAAGGCTTCTAGCATGCTAAAAGTGATGCAATATTTTAGTAACAATGTCAGCTAATATGCTTATCAATGACTTGTTTTTAATGAGATTACATTTATGTGGGTAGTGAAATTAGGCGGCAGTTTACTAGGTTCACCAGAGCTGCCGCAATGGCTGGATACACTCGTTAAAATAAGTGATGGCAAGGTGCTGATTGTACCGGGGGGTAGCATATTTGCAGATGCGGTACGTGAAGCCCAGCAGCGCACACATATTGATGATGCTACTGCACATCATCTTGCTTTGCTGGCCATGGATCAGTTTGGTTTGCTATTAGCAGGCATGAATCCTAATCTAGTCACAGCCAGTAGCGAGCTTGAAATTGCCGAACGTGGTTGGCAGCATCGCGGTATTGTCTGGTTACCAAGCCATATGGTGATGGCGGATGAGCATATTGCTAAAAACTGGAAAGTGACATCAGATAGCTTAAGCGCTTGGATTGCCAACAAAATTAATTCTGAACACCTGATTATTGTTAAATCTGCGCACTTATCGAATTACACAGCATCTGTCAGCGTGCAAACCCTGAAAGATGCGCAATTGCTGGATGAGGCTTTTCCTGAATTTATTGCGGGCACAAACTTCACCAGTTGGGTGCTAGATAAAACCCAATATACGGTGTTTGCTGAGGGGCTGGATGTGACGCAGTTGGCAACGCATGCACACAAATTAACTCAGTAAGTTTTAGGAGGCTACAATGACTACACAGCACACCTACAGCACGGCAGAAGTTGAGGCAAAATTAAAAGCCGAATTACCGCACTGGTATCTGGAAAATGGCTGGATACGGCGTAAATTTAAAACCAGCGGTTGGAAAGCGACTTTAATGGTAGTTAACACCATTGGTCATCTTGCAGAGGCGGCCTGGCACCACCCTGATTTAACGGTTTCGTTTGCATTTGTGATTGTAAAACTATGCACACATGACGCTAAAGGTATTACTGACAAAGACTTTGAGTTGGCAGCAAAAATTGAGTCTGTAGTTGGCTGGCAGCCCGGCAAAGAAGGCGGCGCACTGAGTGGCACGCCAAATGAAGATGCCAGATTCAAATATATCAAATACGACTGATTTAGCATCAGCTTAATTGCTTAAACTGCTGCCAATTCGCGTTTTTCAAATCTGCCAAAATGCAGCATGATGGTCGGCAAAATGAGCAAGTTAAGTATCGTTGAAGTCACCAAGCCACCTACAATAATTGTCGCCATTGGTCCTTCAATTTCACGCCCGGGTTGACCACTTGCCACGGCGAGTGGCAACAAGCCAAGCGCGGTTACCAATGCCGTCATTAAAATTGAGGGCAGGCGCTCAGAGGCGCCGCGTATGCAGGTTTCTAAGCCCCAGGCGCAATTCTCTTCATCAATCAAATGCTGGTAGTGCGAAATCATCATAATCGAGTTACGCAGCGTAATGCCGAACAGCGTTACAAAACCTACCAGTGAGCCTAATGATATCCAGCCGCCAGTAAACATCACAGCCAGCACACCGCCAATTAAGGCAAAAGGCAGATTTGCAAAGGTCAGCAACAAGTTACGCAATCGACCAAAGGCGATATAGAGCATTAAGAACACAGTAACGCCGGCAATTAAAGATTGCAAAATGAGTGCTTCTCTAGATTTAGCGTTTGCTTCTGCGGCACCAGTAAACTCGAGATAAGCGCCTGATGATAATACTAAGTCTGATTTGAGCTTGTCTTTAAGTTCTGCGGTGAAGGAAGCTATGTCACGTTCAACCACATTAGCGGTGACAGTTTGTATCCGTTTTGCACCAGCATGCAGTATTTTTGAGCGCCCGTTTTCCTGCACAATATCCGCTACATCACGTAGCCTGATCATTTTTCCATCGGCATTAAATAAAGGCAGGTTGCCTGCTTCCTGCACATCATCGCGTGCTTCTTCATCCAGCAATACTGTAACGCCAATCACACGATTGCCTTGGTACACTTGCGCAATAGGCACACCTTCATAAGCTGCGCGAATATTATCCAACACATCGGTAGGGTGTAAGCCAAGTTTCGCAGTTTTTTCGGGACGCAAACGTATCACTAGTTGCGGTGTGCCTGGTGGCGACTGCACTAGCACGTCTCTAGCGCCATTGATAGTGTTGACGATACTGGCAATAGCATTCGCATCGCGGTCTAGCGCATCTAAATCTTGACCATAAATATTAATCACGGTTGAGGCAGCATAACCTGAAATGGTTTCCTCAATACGTTCAGTTAAAAATGTATTAATGGCAAAATTTACGCCTACGAAGCCGGCTTCTGCTTCGCCATCTTGGTCGCTGTCTTTCGCCTCACCAGCGAGTTTTTCTCGGATTTCATTCAAAATCCGACGTTGTTCAGGGCCTGAAATAGCGCCAATTTCAATTTCAAACTCACTGTAATGGGTGCCAAAAGTATCCGCGCCATTAGGTGCACGGCCAACCCACTGTGTCACAGACTTAACGCCATTAATACTGCGTATTGCTGCCGAGACTTTTTTACCAATACGCAGAGACTCTTGCTCTGACGTGCCTGGCACCGCAGTCATGTGCATAATGTAATGACCTTCATGCAGGGCTGGAATAAACTGATTTTTAAATAAGGGTAGGGTGCCCAGACCCAGTGCAATCAACATAAAGCTCGCAGCTAAAATATATTTGTAGTGGGTTTCGATTTTGAGCAACATTTTTACATACCATTTTTTAATGATACGTATCATCGGTGGGTCTTCTGCTTCTAATTTTGCGTTGCCCAATAGCAGGTAGCACAGCGCTGGTGTGAGCGTGAGTGCAACTATTAAAGACGCAATAATTGCGGCAATATATGCAATGCCCAGCGGGGCAAATAATTTGCCGGCAACCCCGCCCAAAGTGAGTAGTGGCATAAATACCAGTGCCACAATGATCGTGGCATATACCACTGAGCTACGCACTTCCATTGAGGCGTTAAATACCACTTGATAGTTGGGTAGTGGTTGCTCCAGCATGCGGTTTTCTCGCAGCCTTCTAAAGATATTTTCGGTATCAATAATCGCGTCATCTACAACTTCGCCCAAGGCAATCGCCAGGCCACCTAACACCATAATATTCAGACCGATGTTGTAATAGCTCATCACCACAATCGCCGTGAGCAAAGATAAGGGAATTGCCGTGGCGGAGATGAATGCGGTACGCACGTTAAACAGAAATAAAAACAGTACGGTAATCACTAGCACCGAACCTACTAAAATATCAGTGCGCACGCCCTGAATGGCGACTTCAATAAAGTTAGCTGGCCTGAATAAACCTTCATGCAGGGTAATTTTTTCTGCTACCAAGGTTGGCTTTAGTTCTTGCAACGCTTTTTCAATCGCTAGGGTAACACCATGCGTATTGGCGCCTAATTGACCTTGTACAGATAAATACACACCGGTCTCTTCATTAATAGCGGCAGCGCTGATGGAAGGCACTGCACCGTCTACGACTTTTGCAATATCGCCTAGTCGAATCGTCTGGCCATTTTTGTGCAACATCGTCACGCCAGCCAGTTTTTCGGGGGTGATTGATTGCCCTTCGGTGTTAATCACAATACGCTGGTTTTTATTTTCAATAAAACCGTTACCTCTGACACCGGTGGATTTTCTAACTGCATCTTCAATCTGTATCAATGAAATGCCATATTTGATCATTTTTTCCGGGTCTACTTGCACCTGAAACTGGCGAATTTTTCCGCCAAATACGTTCACATCAGCCACACCGGGAATCGCCATCAAATGCGGTACGATAGTCCAATCCACCATGGTTCTGAGTTCAGACAGGCTGCGCGTTTTTGAAGTAACACCAAATCCTAATACAGTGCTGGCTGAAGAAGTGAGTGGTGTAATGTTGGGGGTGATGCCTTTAGGTAATTTGTTTTGCAACGTAGACAGACGTTCTGCAATCACTTGACGATTACGGTAAACATCGGTTTTTTCATTAAAAATAATGGTGACGATGGATAAGCCGGGTATAGACTGTGAGCGCATGCTGGCAATGCCTACCGTGCCGGCGATGGTGGTTTCTATACGCTGTGTAACTAGGCTTTCTACCAGTTCAGCCGACAGGCCAGGAGACTCGGTTTGAATCACTAACTGCGTAGGTGCAAACTCTGGGAACACGTCTAAATTGCTGCGGCTTAAGCTATAAAAACCGTACAGCACAACGAGCGTCGCTAAGCCGATAATGACGCCGCTAAAGCGAATCGAGAAACGTACTAATGCAGACATCATGGCTTAGTCATCATTTTCATTGGTAATCTGCGATTTAAACTCTTCGGACAGCAGCAACTGCGCGCCATTGGTTACAACTGCATCGCCAGCTTTAAGTTTGCCTTGATGAAACCAACCATTGTCAACTTCGCTTTCAGTTGCTACTGGCATGCGAGAAAATTTATCTGCGCTATTTTTCTTATAAACCCAAGATTTACCCGCAAACCAGATAATTGCACTATTAGGAATAATCACGCCTTCATTGGTTTTGTTTGAAGTAGGGCTGATGGTACTGACTTGCATACCTGCGCGTAATTGCTTAGTTTTTGCCATATAGAAATAAGTTTTGCCTTGTATCGTGGTGTTGCTTACTGGCGCTCTAGAAATATAAATTGCTGGAATTGATTGTCCCGGAGCAGCTGTAGGTGTCACCGTAATGCTGCTTTTTTCATTTGGCTCGATGGCGTCAAATGGCAAGGTTACTTGTATCAAAACTGCTTGGTTGCTGATAAGGTTTTGTAATAGCTCGCTTTTATTGTTGTTGGTAGCGTGTTGTGTCATGGTTTCACCCCACAGCTGGCGCATATTATCTGCAATATTTTTGGCGCTGGATTCGGCCGCAGCTATTTTTGCTTCATCAGCATTTATGTTTGATCTGGCAACTGCAACTACTTTGTCGGAAACATTTTTATCATCTTGATTAAGCGTTTGCAGGCGCGAAAACTCTGCCTTGTTATACGCTAATGCCGTGCGCAACACTTCTATTTCAGATTTTGCCGCTAGATAACGTGTGCGCAGATCAACAAGGCTATCTAAGCTCAGTACGCTGCCGTAACTGCTCGTACTCGCTTGATGTTTACTGGATTTTAAGACACTGGTGTTGATTTCACTTTGTTGCTGGGTTGCGGGACTCACATGAATAATCGTTGTGCCATCTTGATTGGCTACGCGGTTAGGGGTTTCAATTTCTTCTTCGCTTTGTTGCGTAAGCGCCTCAAATTCATCTTTGCCGTAAAATACCAGCACCCAAAACATCACGACGATTAAAAATGCTTGCAAGCCGATAATGATAGCTAGTTTACGATTCATTTTTGTAATATTTCCTCACCAGTATCAGCTTGAATAAGTATTATGCTTCCAGCGATTATTGATTGCTAGAAGATAAGTTTTCAAGCTTATCGTTATTTATTTGAGTATCGTTTAATGGGGCTTGTATTGCAGATTCAAGCTCATTAATTTGTGTCACGATTTGATAATTAGCACGTGCATAATTCTTTTCTGCGACCACTTCTTCCAATTGCGCATAACTCATCTCCAAGCGATCAATCTCACCTGCACGTAACTTGCTAACCATGCGTTTGGTGCTGGCTTGCTGTTGCGCTAACAATGTTTTTTGGTTATCAAGTATTTGCTTGGCTTGCGCCAGTTTTGCATTGGCAGTGTTTACTTCTGAAATTACGTTGGCTTGCAGCGCTTCAAATTGTGCGACTTCAACTTCACGCAATTGCTTTGCTTCGGCGATTGCAAGTTTGTTTTTAGTCAAAATTGTCATCAAGCCAGATAAACCTAAAGACCAGATTTTCTCACCAAAATCATAAGCATATCCTGGCTTAAACACTAAATCTGGATACTGTCTGGCGATTTCAAGCTTAACTTTGGCTTCGGCTACCGCGTAGCGCTCAAGTGCGATTCTCAGATCTAAGCGGTTGAAAATAGCGCGCGATTGAATTTCTTCGCTCGGATGATTGGGTGCTGATGCCAGTATTTTCTCAGCGTTAATCACATCGGTAATTTGCATACTTGCTAATGCAGCCGGGCTTAGTCCCAAACTATTCGCCAATCTTGCGGTTAACACTGGTTGATTGCGCTGTGCAGCCTCTAGGTTGGCACTGGCATCTTGCAATAGCAAATTGGCTTTGCTTAATTCAAGGTTTGAAGACTCGCCCACTTGCATGCGCTTTTGAAAAATAGCGACGATTTCTTGACGTTTGGCTTGTTCTTTTTCAAGTAAAGCGATTAGTTTTTGGTTGTAAACATAATCGTAAACAGCACGAATCGCTTCTGTGCGTAGCTGCCAAGCACTTAAAGCGATTTTAAGTTTTGCTGCTTCGGCCAAGTGCTGCGCACTTTCAATGCGGATGTTGCGTTTATTCGCAGTTTCAATCGGCAAGTCTATGCTTAGCTTATATGCATGTGGGGTACTGGACTCGTTTGAGTCCGTGTTTTCATAGTTGCCAGAAAGTGTAGGTAAGCGCATCTCAGCGGCAGTAAGCTTGGCTGCTTCAGCACTGCGCCATTGCGCGCGCGCAATATTTAAATTGGGGTTGAAAAATAGTGCGCAATACACCAAGTCATCTAACGTCCATTGCTGAATAGGTAATTGCGCTGCGCTGTATCCGTGATTGACTAAGTATTCTTGAAATTGCGTGTCGTTAGCGCGTCGGTTGTTTATCTTGTCTGCGATGGTTTTAGTGTCAATAGGCTTGGCTATATAGTCTTGAAAGCCGCATGCTACTAAACTAAGACTGATGACAGAGATTAAAATTACTTTCATCGGGAAGTGTTGAGTTTTATAGAAAAAGTTGATCAAAACAATGGTTACGTTTCAATAAATCAGACCTGCCCCGTACTGGTTATTTACTCTACGATTGCTGCATTTACAGCGATGAGTGCGTCTTGTAGCGTTTCTTCGCTCAGGCCATTAATAGAAGTGGCTAGCAAATCGGCAGCTTCAACTGTGGAAATAGGTAAATCATGACTATCCATTTCGGCAATTAATCCGGCAGCAATGCCTGCTACTTTTAGTAAGGCTTGTCTTTCGCGCATCAGCAACTCTAACTCGGTGCGTAGCATATTGATTTCGTTTTGATTAATAGTGTTTGGCATATATTTCTGCTTTTTCTTGATGACTGTAAATAATTGATAACCGACATTCTCGCATAATCGCTAACAGCACAGCTATATTTTCTATAATGTATAACGATAGACGCGTGAATTCAATCTTGAATAATTCAATCAATAATAATTAACGGCATTTTAACTTTTGTCTTTTCTGAATATTAAAAGTTGAGATACAATAGCGAATTATCTGAACGGCTAGGC
>NCHI01000059.1 GCA_002281815.1 Methylotenera sp. 24-45-7 | reverse complement strand
AACCAAGATGAATTTGGAGTGCGCAGTGACTGACGAGATGATAGATATTGCGCTGCAAGTAGCGCCACAAGATGTATGTTTGGTGCCAGAGCGCCGCGAAGAACGCACTACCGAAGGCGGGTTGGATGTAGTCGCTAATTTTGCCAAGGTAGAAAAAGCCGTGAGCCGACTCAAAGCTGCTGGCATTCGCGTTTCATTGTTCATAGGCCCAGATATTGCACAGATTGATGCTGCTAAAAAATGCGGCGCGCCAGTGGTGGAGCTGCATACTGGTACCTTTGCCGATGCTGAGCATGAAGCTGAAAAAGCTGCAGAGCTGTTGCGCATTAAAGGCGCTGTCATGCATGCGCTGGATTTAGGCTTGGTTGTGAATGCAGGCCATGGTTTGCATTATCACAATGTGCATGAAATTGCCGCCATCAGAGGTCTGGAAGAGTTGAATATTGGTCATGCCATTGTTGCGCATGCCTTGTTTGTGGGCTGGGATAATGCGGTGCGCGAAATGAAAGCTTTGATTAAAGAATTCGCGCCACAATAATCAAATGATATTCGGGATAGGCACAGACATTGTAGAAGTTGCCCGCATCAAGGCATCGATAGAAGAGTTTGGCGATGCTTTTGCAAACAGAATTTTGGCCGACAGTGAGCTTGCAAGTTATCAAGCCTCCAATATCAAGCCACGTTTTTTAGCTAAACGCTTCGCTGCAAAGGAAGCTTTTTCCAAAGCGTTGGGCACAGGCTTACGTGCCCCGGCTACCTTGCAAAATATTGCAGTTTCACATGACGACTTAGGCAAGCCGGTGCTGATTTTAGCGCCTGAATTGCAAGCTTTTCTGCACACTAAACACATCAAACACACCCACATCAGCATCAGTGATGAAAAAAACCTGGCAGCGGCGTTTGTGGTGCTTGAAATATGAACTTAGCGCTTGATGATGTCGATTTTGCGCGTCGCTTTGGTGGTGTTTCGCGGCTTTATGGTGAGGCGGGTTTAGCCAAATTACAAGCAGCACACATCTGCGTTATCGGCATTGGTGGCGTGGGCAGTTGGACGGCAGAAGCACTGGCGCGAAATGCTGTGGGTACCATCACCCTTATTGATTTAGATAACATTGCTGAATCTAACGTGAATCGGCAGTTGCATGCAGTTGATGGTGCATTTGGCAAACCCAAAGTCAGCGCCATGCGAGCGCGCATACACAGTATTAACCCGTTTGCCAAAGTGCACGAAATTGAAGACTTTGTGACCATTGAAAATGTGGCAGAGATGCTCAATAAAAACTTTGATGGTGTGATTGATTGCATAGACGATGCCAAAGCTAAAATGGCGATTGCGGCCTACTGCAAAACTCACAATATTCCTTTTGTGACTACTGGCGGTGCAGGCGGACGCTTAGACCCAACAAGAATCAGGCAGGCAGACTTGTCGCAGGTGAATGGCGATAGATTGCTCGCCAAAGTGCGCAATGGTTTACGCCGTGATTACGCTTTCCCTAAAGCGCAGGAAGTTAAAGGCAAAGCCAAACCTAAAGTAAGTTTATTTGGCATTAGCGCGATTTATTCCGATGAACAGGTAATACAGCCTGACCGCAGTTGCGAAACTGATGCGCAGGCAGTCACAGGCCTAAACTGCGCAGGCTACGGCTCCAGTGTTTGCGTCACCGCGCCGTTTGGCTTTGCTGCTGCCGCAGCTTTATTGTCAAAAATTCTCTAATCAGCGAATGAACGCCTCAGTGTTACCGCAGTCTTTTCAACATGCTCAACACTTCATTTAAAGGTAATAAATCGTCACTTTCTAGCAAGCCCTGTGCTCAATGCGGGCGCGACATGACTTGGCGTAAAGCTTGGGCTAAAAATTGGGCAGAGGTGAAATACTGTTCAGATAAATGTAGGGCTGCCAGTAAACAGGCGAGTAAACAATGACGCGCAATCTAGTATTAATTTTAGGCGACCAGCTGACCTTAGATAATCCGGCGCTAGAAGGTTTTGATGTTACACAAGACCAGATTCTGATGGTGGAAGCTGCTGCTGAAGCGACACACACTTGGAGCCACAAAGCACGCATAGCCGTGTTTTTGTCGGCGATGCGCCACTTCGCCTTAGTGCTTGATGCAAAGCAATTTCCGCTGATATATTTGAAATTAGGCGCGCATGAATTCACTACGCTTAAGCAAGCTTGGCTGCACTATGTTCAAGCATTGCAGCCGCAGAAAATCATCATTTGTGAAGCTGGCGAATATCGCTTGGAGCAAGACCTGCTGGCAGTTGCCAAAGAAACCAGCACACCACTGGCGATGCGCGACGATACCCATTTCATGTGCAGTCGCGCTGATTTCAAGCGCTGGGCGGGCAGTAACAAAACGCTGCGTATGGAGTTTTTTTATCGCCATATGCGTAAGCAATATCAGGTGTTAATGCAGGGTGATGCGCCTGAAGGTGGCGCATGGAATTACGATGCAGAAAACCGCAAAGCATTTGGTAAGGCTGGGCCACAAAACTTGCCAGCTGCGCCTGAAGTCGTTATCGATGAAATTAGCCAGCAAGTCATGGCGGATATTGCGCAGCATTTTCCCGATCACCCCGGAAGTTTAGCCAATTTTATTTGGCCAGTGACGCGGGCGCAGGCTTTAGTGTTTTTGCAGAACTTCGTGACAAACAAACTGGCGGCATTCGGCGACCATCAAGATGCCATGTGGCAATTTCAAAACGGTGGCCAGTCAGCCTACTTGTGGCATTCTTTGCTGTCGAGTTCGCTCAATTTAAAACTGTTAAATCCACGCGAAGTCATTGCAGCGGCGTTGCAGGCTTATCAGCAGCAGCAATTGTCTTTGCCGAGCGTAGAGGGTTTTATCCGACAAGTGTTAGGCTGGCGCGAGTTCATTCGTGGTGTGTACTGGCTGGACATGCCGGGCATGGCGCAGAGTAATCATTATCAGCATCAGCGTAAATTGCCGGCCTGGTATTGGACAGCTAATACGCAGATGAATTGCCAGCGTCAGGCGATACAGCAGACGCTGGATTATGGCTATGCACATCATATTCAGCGGTTAATGGTGACCGGTATGTTTGGCGTGCTAGCCGAGCTTAACCCGCGTGAAGTTGAAGCTTGGTACCTTGCGGTGTATGTGGATGCAGTAGAGTGGGTGGAACTGCCCAACGTGGCAGGTATGGCTTTATATGCCAACGGCGGTCGCTTTACCAGCAAGCCTTATGTGGCGAGCGGCGCGTATATCAAACGCATGAGTAATTATTGCGCCAGTTGTCGCTATAAACCCGAAGTTAAAACAGGCGCAGATGCTTGCCCAGTGACAACTTTGTATTGGAATTTTCTGTTGAAGCATTATGATGTTTTTGCCAAAAATCCTAGAACTGCATTGATGGCAAAAAATGCAGAGCGCTTTAGCGACGAAGAGCAAATGCTGATTCAGCAGTCTGCTGACAAAATTTTAAACAATTTAGATCATATTTAGTGGCGTTTAAATGTATAGTCAATGTTGCTAGTGGCTATTTATCCATTTAGCTTTGCATCAGTTTAGCTTGGCATCAGTCAAATAGACTTTTTAACAGTTTTGTCATTAAATTGTCATCATTTGTACATAGTATGATTTGAACTTATCAAAGACTTGTCACACATGCGCATTATCAGCTCCCCAATTAAATTTCTAAACCGCGATCTCAGTATTCTTGCTTTTAATGAGCGGGTGCTGAGCTTGGCACAAAACCATGACTACCCCCTACTTGAGCGCTTGCGTTTTTTATGCATCGTGTCGTCAAATTTGGATGAGTTTTTTGAGGTGCGCGCTGCGCCGCATGTCGATGCCATGCGTGGTGAAGAGCAGCAAACTGATATCAATGTGCAAAGTTATTTGGCAATTTCAAAAGCGGCGCACACGCTGGTAGAAAAGCAATATCAGATTTTCAATAATGAACTCATGCCCACACTTGCCGAGCAAGGTGTGCGGCTGGTGTCACATGGCGAGCGCACACCAGAACAGAAACGCTGGGTGGCTAAATACTTTGAATCTGATGTGCGTCCATTGCTAGTCCCGGTAGCGTTAGACCCCTCGCATCCTTTCCCGCAGGTGGCAAATAAATCACTTAATTTTATTGTGGCTTTGGGTGGTAACGATGCATTTGGGCGCAGCAATAATATTGCGATTGTGCGCGTACCCAGAGCATTGCCACGTTTAATTAAATTGCCAAAAACACTGAGCGGAAAACAACAGTTATTTGTGTCACTCTCCAGTGTAATCCGCTCACATTTAGCAAGCTTGTTTACCGGGCGTGAAGTGTTAAGTTTTTCGCAATTCCGTGTGACGCGACATTCTGACTTGGCGGTAGATGAAGAGGACGTTAAAAATCTGCGCACCGCCTTGCGCAAAGGCTTGGTGCAAAGAAACTTTGGCGATGCTGTGCGTTTGGAAGTTTCTAACAACTGTGATGAAAAATTAGCAAAACTATTGTTGCAACAGTTTGATTTGCCCAAGCAATCTTTATATCGCGTGCATGGCCCGGTGAATCTAGCACGTCTCATGCAACTGGCAGATTTGGCGGAGGGCGCCAATCTAAAATTTAAGCCATTTGAGCCCAGAATCAGCCAGCAGCTGGTGCCAGGCCAATCTTATTTTGGGCAGCTAAAACAGCAGGATGTATTGATTCATCAGCCTTACGAGAGTTTTGAGTCGGTGATAGATTTTTTGCGTGAAGCCGTACATGACCCTGACGTGGTGTCGATTCAGCAAACAATTTACCGTACCGGCTCTGACCCGCGTATGTTGAAATTGCTACAGGAAGCAGTGCGTCGCGGCAAAGAAGTGATGGCAGTGGTAGAACTCAAAGCGCGCTTTGATGAAGAAGCCAATATTAACTGGGCCGAAGATTTAGAGTCTGTAGGGGCGCAAGTGGTGTACGGTATTGTTGGTTTAAAAACCCATGCCAAAATGCTATTGGTAATGCGCAGAGAGGTGGGGGGGCTTAAATACTACGGTCATATCTCCACTGGCAACTACAACCCAAGAACAGCACGCCTTTACACTGATGTCAGCATGCTGACTGCCAATGAGCAAATCACGCGTGATATGGAATATCTGTTTAGGCACATTGCCAGCCAAGTGAAATTACCACGTTTGCATAAGCTGCTGGTCGCGCCGTTTAACTTACATACGCAGATGCTGGCTAAACTTAGAGCAGCTGAGTCAGCTGCCAAAGCTGGCAAACCTGCACGCGTGATTCTTAAAATGAACGCACTCACTGATGAAATGCTAGTGAAAGCACTGGTGAAAGCAGGTCGTGCTGGCGTGGAGATTGATTTAATACTGCGTGGTGCGTGTATTTTGCCGATTGATGCCAAAGGGTTGGATGGCCGCATTCGTGTGCGCTCCATCATCGGCCGTTTGCTTGAGCATTCACGCGTATTTTATTTTAAAATCGGCGACGATGAAGATATGTGGTTATCAAGTGCGGATTGGATGAATCGCAATATGATGCGTCGCGTAGAAATCGCTTGGCCAATTATTGATGCAAAAAATCGTGCACGTATATTGCAAGAGTGTTGCCAAGTTTACTTGGATGACAATCAAGATGCATGGCTGTTGCAAGCCGACGGCAGTTATAAACTGGCGGCTGAGCTTGCTTTGAGCAAAGCGCCAGTGTTTAGCGCACAGCAATATTTAATGCAGAAATATGCAGATTAAATATTAAGCCTATGACTGATTTAATATTTTGGCGCCATGCCGAAGCAGAAGATTTTAGTGCTAGCGGGCTCGATACAGAGCGTGCTTTGACTAAGCGCGGCGCTAAAGACGCAGCAAAAATGGCTAAGTGGCTCAGTAAAAAATTGCCAGCTGATACTAAGCTACTAGTGAGTCCTGCACTACGCTGTCAGCAGACCGCTGCCGCGCTGCATGAGATGAATAACCTCGCTGTCACTACGCTGGAATTATTGAGTGTGAATAGCAGCCCACAGCAGATGATGGACGGCCTTGCTGCTTATGCCGATAGTAAAGTGTTGTTGTTGGTAGGGCATCAACCGAATCTTGGTATTTTGATTGCCCACTATTTAGCGATGCCTGAGCGTGCGGTGAGCGTTAAGAAAGGCGCAGTGTGGTGGCTGCGTAAAGGTGTGGCGCAGGATTCTGCTCATTACCGAATTCATGCTGTGATGTTGCCTGACTAGACACTAAGTTATAATTTTGTACTAGAATATAAAAAGGTTCACGTATACAGAATTGTATATCTGTGTTAACTTGATTTCGGGTATTACATTTAGCTAGATAATGTGTTGAGTGAAAGCCCTCCAAAACGTTTTTTACTAACAGCACTGCTTTTGTTGGCAAACAGATTCAAGACCGTTCTGTAATTAAATTTTATGGCGTTCTGAAATTTTAATTAATAAGGGAGTTCTTATCATGATTTTCGTTAAACGTTTTTTAAGTGCATTTTTAGCAGTTTCTATTTTATTCACCGGTTCAATTCAAACCGTTCAGGCTGCAATGATTTCTACTGAACAAGTAGCAGCGGCGAGTGCTTTCAGTGCTGCTGGTAATGATGACCGTTCACGTATTGTTGCTGCATTATCTCGTGAAGATGTGCAAGCGGCGATGGTTGCACGCGGTATTGACCCTGCTCAAGCACAAGGCCGTGTGGCTGCAATGACAGATGAAGAAGCAAGTGTCGTTGCATCACAATTAGACACAGCACCTGCTGGCGGTATCATCGGTGTTATCGTATTGATATTCTTAGTATTGTTGTTAACAGACATCTTGGGCTTCACTAAAGTGTATCCATTTACAAGATCTGTGCGCTAATACACTCGTTACTTAATTGTTGTATTTGTACCAAAATAAAACCAGCATGCTACTTAAAAGTTGCATGCTGGTTTTTGCTTTTATGCTCAGCAGTTGCGCTGCAACTGGAGTGCGTGAAGTCACCATTGATCCTAAGCTACCTCGCTATTCCGAATTGACCCAAACGCCGTTTTTTCCGCAACAAGAATACCATTGTGGCCCCGCGGCCCTAGCCACTGCGCTGCATGCAGTAGATATTCAAGTGAGCCCTGATACCCTTGCGCCCGAAGTGTATATTCCTAGCCGTAAAGGCAGTTTGCAAGTTGAAATGTTAGCCGCTGCCAGAAGGCACGGCGCGCTAGCCGTAAAAATCGCGCCTGATTTAGGCGCAGTGCTTAAAGAGATTGCTGCCGGCAATGTAGTGGTGGTGATGCAAAACTTAGGTTTGTCTTGGGCACCGTCTTGGCATTATGCGGTAGTGGTAGGCTACGACTTAGATAAAGAATTGATGTGGTTGCGCTCCGGCACGTTTGAGCGTTTTGAAATGACGCTGAGTACTTTTCAGCGCACTTGGGCGCGCAGTAAATATTGGGCGTTTGTCGCCTCAAAGCCGGGTAATCTGCCAGCCACTGCCAATGTTGAAAATGTGATTAGTGCGCTGGTCGCATTTGAAAAAAATGCCAGCACTAGCGATAAAAACTTGGCTTATACCACTGCTGTAAAGCGCTGGCCTGATAATTTGGTGTTACTCATGGGGCTAGGTAATAGCGCTTTTGTAGCAGGCGATTTAGCCGCCGCAGCAAAAGCTTTTAATGCCGCCATTGCAGCTCACCCTGATTCTGCAGCAGCCTATAACAACTATGCCAACGTGCTACTTGCGCAGCGCAACTTTACTGATGCCAAAGCCGCGGCAGAGCGCGGTTTGCAGCTCGCAGAAAAAGACCTGACCTTGCAGGCGCAAATCAAAACCACGCTGGATGAAATAAACGCAGCCAGTATCAAACCATAAGCCTAGCTGTCGTGTTCGACATCGGCTTTTGCAGATAGCTACAAAAGCCTACCGTCTAATTCGCAACGCGAATTATTTTTTAGGCCTGCCAGTTTTGATGGCCGGCACTTTACTCATTGCGGCTTTTAATGCGGCATCGGTCATGGCAGTTAATTGCATGATGCCAGCGCGTAACAACTCACTTTTTTTCGCAGGCTGACCCAATTTGTTTAAGCGCTCTTTTAGCACATGAAACTGCGCATACTCAGTTTTCGGCATGGTAAAGCTGTCACGCTCCATTTTTAGTTTTGGCGTTTTTTCTTTCACCACTTTAGCTGTTTTTTCTTTGACTACTTTTTTTGGCGCTGCTGTTTTTGTCACTGGTTTGGCTGCTGATGGTTTGCTAGCAACTGGCTTAGCAACCACGGCTTTGTTGATAGGCGCTTTAGCGACACTGGCTTTTGCAGGTGCGGCGGTTTTGCTCGCTAAAGGTGTTTTGCTAGGGGCTGTTTTTTCAACAGGAGTCGCAAGTGCTTCAGCTTGAATACGATTGATTTTAGACATGGCTATACCTTTTTAATTAAACGGTATAAACAGTTTATACCGTTTAATTGTGAATATAAAATGAATTTTTTATGACAAGGCTAAGCGTAAAGTCTTTTGATGCAAAGCCTGTTAAAGGCTGATGGACAGCTCTAAGCGCCAAGCTGTCTTTTGCCAGGCGAGTTTTTCTTCTTCTAGTAAATAATAAGACTGCGGGAACTTTTGTGGCCAATGGTTAGGCAGACTAAGCGTTACTATATTATCAAACGTGCTTAGTGATATGCCTCTCAGGTTAGGCCTGTTGCGGGCATGGCATAAAATCACTGCCAAACGTAAACACATGAGTTGCACAACAAATAGCTTGTCTGACAAGTCAGCCTCTAAACGTTTAATTTTGCCGCGCTGACCCAAAATCAAAAGGCTTAAGCAATGTAGTTCGCTCTGCGCGAAACCTTGCGGGTCACTATTTTCTAAAATATATGCGCCATGCATATGTGCATCAATCGGTGAAATCATGCTGCCAATTTCATGCAGTTGTGAAGCCCAGCGTAATTTGCGTGCATGCACTTGTTGTTCACCTGCCGCAAAATTGATGTTTTCGCTTATTTTCTCAAAAAGCTTTAATGCAACATCAGCTACTGTATTGGCATGGTTTTGGTCGGTATCAAATTTCTTGGCCAAACGTCGCACCGAGGCATTTCTCAAATCGAGCATGTCGTCTTCACGCGCCAGCATGTCGTAAAGTAAGCCATGGCGCAGGGCGCCTTTGGCAACATGCAAGGTATCCAAGTGTAAAAACTCAAATACTGCAATCAGTACCGACAAGCCCCCAGCAATCACCGGTTTACGATCTTCACGCAGCCCTAATAAGCGCAAGCGGTCTACACTGCGCGCTCTTAACAACTCTTCGCGTAGCCAGTACAAATCTTCTTTTGTCACCATATCTGGCGCACGTCCATATTGCATCAGCACATCAGCAACAGCAGCGATAGTGCCAGAGGCGCCATAAGCAATATCCCAGTGTTTGCGGTTGTAATTAACGCCTAAAGTTTCAAAAATAGACTCGGCCGCAATTTGCGCGCGGTCAAAAGCGCGCTCTGTATATTCACCGTTAGGGAAATGCTTGAGTGACCAAGCGACAGATCCTACATGCAGTGATGCGGTATGTTTAGACTCAAAGCCCTGACCCAAAATGAATTCGGTAGAACGTCCGCCTATGTCAATCACTAGTCTTTTTTCATCTGATTGCGGCAAAAAGCGATTCACGCCTTGATAGATGAGCCTAGCTTCTTCAACGCCGGAAATTACTTCAACTTCAAAGCCCAAGGCCTTTTTGGCTAACTTTAAAAATACATCACGGTTGTTGGCTTCGCGCAAAGTTTGCGTAGCCACTGCGCGTACGTGCGAGGCATCAAAACCTTGCAGGCGCTCGCCAAACCTAGCCAAACAGCGCACACCGCGCTCAATCGCTTCAGGGGTTAAGTTGCGGTCTTCGTCTAAATCGCCGCCCTGACGCACTGGCTCTTTAATATATTCCACACGCTGAATCTGACCACCATCTAATTTACCGATTTCAAGCCTAAAACTATTGGAGCCTAAGTCAATTGCAGCGAGCAAGGCTTTATCGGCTGGGATGTTGTGATTAGCGTTTTCCATGATGGATACTTTGTGTTGAGTGATTATTTTTGAAAACAATATTATTGTTTATTTTGTGACTTTTGTTTGATAGTTTAATGACAAAGCCATCATAAAAGATATAAAAATTTACTCAATCTAGCTTTTTAAACTATGCGCTACTTGAAAACGCGCAAGCCACCCCCAGTTAAAACACATCGTATTTTTTATTTCTAACATTGGGAGCTTGTTTTTATGGCTAAACAAACAGCACAAAAAGAAACACATCAAAAACAATCGATGGCTTTTCAGGCCGAGGTTAAACAACTCTTACAGTTAATGATTCACTCTTTGTACAGCAACAAAGAAATTGTGTTGCGTGAACTGATTTCTAATGCCTCAGATGCGGCAGATAAACTGCGTTTTGAGGCCTTGGCCAATGGTGCGCTGTATGAAAATGAC
>NCHI01000202.1 GCA_002281815.1 Methylotenera sp. 24-45-7 | reverse complement strand
AAGTCAATGCAGGAATAATTTGCTTGCTGCAAAAATGGGAGTTCTCTACGGACACAGCCTAGGCCAGCATCCTGAACCAAAAAGGCTCAAGTGGTGACAGCCTAGAGCGCATTAGGTACACCCGCCAGGATACTCTTAAAAGAGACATCAACTTAGGGCGCGCACACAACAACTCGAATGACCAAAACCGATGCTATAAACTAGTTCAAGGAATTATTAGCCTAAACCGAGCCGCAGAGAACAAACTTTGAAATCTGACGTAATGTTTTAAATTTAATTTAAAACACACTATGGAGATGATTTTACTCTATTTTGCTTACTACTTTAGTACGGAATTTTATTATTTATTTACTGCTGAAAGCTTGATCAATTTGATCTTGCATGCTTACGATTCTGCGCTTGATGTCACCCACATCTACTTCGCCGCTTTTGCTATTTAGTAACTCATAAGCTAAATTAAGTGCAGTCATAATGGCAATTCGCTCAACACCGACGACTTTGCCACTATCACGAATATCACGCATTTTTTTGTCTAAAAAATTGACTGCATTAATCAGGCCAGGGCGCTCTTCTTCGGTGCAAGATACCGTGAAGTCTCTCCCCATGATGCTGACATCTACGCCTTTAATTTCACTCATGTTTTGTACTCAAATTGACGTCAAGACCGCTTAAGGAAGACTACTTAGTAAAGACTCGATACGCTGACTCGCCTGTGCCATATTGGATTTAAGCGTTGCACTATCAGACTCAACTGCACTTAAATTCTGACGCAATTGGGCATTCTCTGCGCGCAAAGAATCACACAGTAAAATTAACTGCGTCACTTTCTGTTCCAGCACTTTTAAGTCAGCGTCCATGCGGTCACTATAATTTAAAAAATTGATTATAGTCAATAGGTAACGTAGATTTTATGAAGTATTACAATAATTTACAAAATAAATAACGGAAAAGTTCAATAAATAATTTAATTTTTTAGAGCAATCAAAGTTATAATCCATTTTGTTGTTAGGTGCCTGATTTGTAATCTACAAACTTGGGTGAAACTGGGAAATAGGTGCGTTTTTTTACAAAAAACTATGCCTATGCTGCCCCCGCAACGGTAAGTGAATAATGCTTTGCAATACGCCACTGAGCTTAAAGCTTGGGAAGGCACAAAGTAATTAGGTGAAAACCTGAATTCACAAGCCCGGAGACCGGCCTAGCAATACA
>NCHI01000058.1 GCA_002281815.1 Methylotenera sp. 24-45-7 | reverse complement strand
GAAAGTTTTTCGGCCTTATACAATCGCTCACTCAGTTTTATACACGAAGTAAGCACCCACTCTGCGGGTAAGAATATTGCTGTGGTCACGCATGGCGGCGTGATTCGAGCCATGCTGGCGCATGCACTGAATATGCCGCTAAAAGGCTTGTTTAGAATTGTGGTGGATTATGCCAGTGTGACGCACATTTCATTTAGCGCAGAAGTGCCTAGCGTGCGTTTTGTGAATCGTTAGTTTTATTGGCTTGTTATTCCAAAAATCCAGCATTTAAAACGGCAGTTTTTTTAGTGCGCCTTCTAGTTTCTGCCAACCATGTTCTGGCGGCAAGCCAAACCTCAACGCACCTAATTCTTTAAATAATCTTACCCAGATGCCATGCTCAGCCAAGTGTTGATGTAGCTTTTCAAAATGTGGGGTATACACCAATTGAAACAACATCGTGCCATTATCGGGATTTAATCCATATGTTTGTAGCAATGTTGCTAGGCATTGGCTATCGGTTTTTAATCGCGCGCGCGTTGTTTGTTGCCAGGCGATGTCAGCAAGCGCGAATTTAGTTATATAGCGACTAGCACCGCTAATTGACCAAGGGCCGATAACTTGTTGCACCTGATTTAAGTGCGCTTGTTGTGCAAGTAAAAACCCTACTCTTAGCCCGGCAAGGCCAAAGAACTTGCCCAAAGAGCGCAACACAAATAGCCCGTCTAAGTGAGTAAACTGGCCAATACTTTGTTGCGGTGTACAGTCTACAAATGCCTCATCCACTATCAGCCAGCCACCACGCTTTTGCAACATTGTGTGCAAATCCAGCAAGTCAGTCGGGTCAAATTTAGCGGCGCTTGGGTTATTCGGGTTGCATAACAAAACTACATCGGCGCTATTGAGCGCTGCTTCATCTTGCAGGCCAGTAAAAGTACGAACCTCATGGCCATGACTACGCCATGCATGGGCATGCTCTTTATACATGGGGTCTAGCACGGCTACCACACAAGGTTTGCGCAGTGTGGGCAAAACCTGCAATGCGGCTTGAGAACCCGCTGTGGCCATAATGTGCTGACAGCTGTAATAATTACGTGCGGCGTCTAGCAAGCCATCGTCATCCATGGGTAGCCGTTGCCAAATTTGTGCTGGAATCGCAGGCACTGGGTAACCTACCGGGTTAATACCAGTGGATAAATCCAGCCAATTTTCAAGCGGAATACCGAATTTTGTAGCTGCCTGCGCTAAATTTCCGCCGTGTTCAAGCAAAGTATAGTCCTCTAATTAGGGTGGCGATGACAATGCAAGCGCACCATAAAATGATGCTGCGATTGACTAATTTTATAGCGCTTAAAATATGTTTGGGTGCAGGGCTTTGACCCAAGCCCAGTACTGGACGTTGCTTGATTTGGCTGTAGTAACTAGCAGCCCCACCAAGCTTTACTTGCATAGCACCTGCCCCTGCTGCCATCACCGGACCTGCGTTGGGGCTATACCAAGTGTGGGCTTGGCTATGCCAACATTGAATCGCAGTGCGAGTATGGCCGCATAAAGCATAACTCAAGGCGGTGAGTCGGGCTGGTATCAGGTTGAGTAAATCATCTAATCTGGCCGCAGCCCAGCCAAAATATTGAAAGCGTGGCGTTCTATAACCCCACATTGCATCTAGCGTATTGGCTAATCTGAACATGAGTGCTCCAGTGCCACCCAGCAACAAAAACCAAAAAATAGCGCCAAAAATCGCATCGTTACCATTTTCTAATACAGATTCAACGGTGGCAGTGGAAATTTCTGTGGCGTTCAGTTGTGTAGTGTCGCGGCTCACTATCATGCCAACAGCATGTCTTGCAGCAGCTAGGTTGCCCTGCGTAAGTGGCGCTTCGATTTGTTTGGCATGTAAACCCAAACTGCGTGCGCCTACAGAAAAATACAGTAGCAAAACATCGATTATCCAACCCAGTATGCCTTGTGAAAGCACATAACTGATCGCCATAAATGGTGCTAAAAGTAACAGCCAGGCAAATAAGCCCGATATACGCAAACCCAGCGGCGAGGCAAATTTGTTCATCATGTTTTCAGTTTTATTGGCCAGCCAGCCAAACCCCACCAGCGGGTGCCAGCGTTTTGGCTCACCTAAAACATGGTCTAACAGCAGCGCTGTAATCAGCGCACAAGCTGCGCTGCCTAGCGCTAGGTGAGTGCTTGCGAAAATGGGATAATAATCGAATGACATTTAAATCACTTATGGTTCAGGGAACAACCTCGGATGCGGGAAAAAGCACCCTCGTCGCGGCGTTGTGCCGCATATTGTATCGCAGAGGGCAGCGTGTTGCGCCGTTCAAACCACAAAATATGGCCTTAAATTCTGCAGTGACCATAAACGGTGGTGAAATTGGCCGTGCGCAAGCAGTGCAAGCGTTTGCCTGTGGTTTAGAGCCACACACCGATATGAATCCAGTATTGCTCAAGCCAAATTCCGATACCGGCTGCCAGGTGATTATTCATGGCCAAGTTGTGTGTAATTTGGAAGCCACTAGTTACCATGCTTATAAACCGACGGCCATGCGTGCAGTGTTGGAATCTTGGCAGCGGCTTCAGGCTAGCTATGATTGCGTGCTAGTAGAAGGAGCGGGTAGCCCGGCAGAAATCAATTTAAGACAAAATGATATCGCCAATATGGGCTTTGCCGAAGCCGTGAATTGCCCAGTTATTTTGATTGCCGACATTGATCGGGGCGGCGTGTTTGCACATATTGTTGGTACCATGGCGCTGTTATCTGCAACAGAGCAGGTGCGCGTTGTTGGCTTTGTGATTAACCGTTTTCGTGGCGATATTGCGTTATTGCAACCAGGTTTGGATTGGCTGGAACAAGAAACTGGCAAGCCAGTTTTGGGGGTGATTCCTTACTTACATGGCATGCACATTGAAGCTGAGGATGCAGTGCCGCAAACACCACGCTCTGTAGCGGGCAGTGAATCACATCGCTTGCGCATCGTTGTGCCGGTTTTGCCACATATTTCTAACCATACGGATTTTGACGCTTTGCGCTTACATCCGCAGGTGGATTTTTCTTTTGTAAAAATGCATGAAACCATGCCGGCAGCAGATTTAATCATCTTACCTGGAAGTAAAAATGTGCGCGCTGATCTGGCGGCCTTGCGCACGCATGGTTGGGATAACGTGCTTGCTAGACATTTGCGCTATGGTGGAAAAGCGCTGGGTATTTGTGGCGGTTTTCAAATGTTGGGCGCCAAAATTCATGACCCTCTGGCGCTAGAGGGTGAGGCAGGCACCAGTGATGGTTTTGCCTATTTGGAAATGGAAACCACCTTGGAAGCCAGTAAACAACTAAAACAAGTGAGTGCCAAGCTGGCATTTGCAGATGCTGCGGTGAACGGGTATGAAATCCACATGGGAATCAGCCGAGGAGCAGCGCTAGAAAAACCAGCTTTATATGTGGGTAATCTACCTGAAGGTGCGTTATCAGCCGATAATCAAATTGCCGGCACGTATTTACATGGCTTGTTTGACCATGCCGAATCTTGTGCGGCATGGCTTGCTTGGGCGGGGTTGAGCGCAGCGCAGAATTTTGATTACGAGCAATTAAGAGCAGATGAATTAGACCGTTTGGCAGACTGCGTAGAGCAGCATATAGATTGGGATAAACTTAACCTCGCTATGCTGCAACAAGGCTTTTAGTTAAGCCTTAATTGAAGACGCTCATTAAACCACTTTAATGCTCTGGCCTAGGCATTCTACAGTTTGCCCGGCACGGATTTTGGCGGTTCTGCGTGACTCAATCACGCCATCTACACTTACAATACCATCGGACACCATGAGCTTGCCTTGACCACCGCTGTTGGCGATGCCCGCCAGTTTCAGCAAGTTGCACAGCTCAATAAATTCACCGCGTAGTTCAAAAGTTGTGGCTTCCATACTTATCCTTTAAGTGACAGCGGCAATCCAGCGGCTATAAAACTTACTTTATTAGCAATTTTTGCTACTGCTTGATTTAACCGACCTTGTTCGTCCTGAAACTGACGGTTAATTTCACCCAGCGGCACAATGCCCATGCCGACTTCGTTACTCACAATTAAAATTTTACCCGGCAAATCAGTCAAGGCATCTAGCAAAGCTTGGCGTTCAGCCTGCCAACTTAAACTTTGTGGGCGCTCACAATCAGGACAAATGCATTGTGCCAGCCACAAGGTTAGGCAATCTACAATGATGCAATGGTTTGCTTTAGCATGCTGTTTTAATGTTTCACCTAAGGCAAAAGCCTGCTCTACAGTGCCCCAGTGTGCAGGGCGTCTGATTTTGTGATGATCTACACGTTGTGCAAACTCCGCATCGTAGACTTGCGCCGTGGCAATGTAGGTGACCGCTAAGCCACTGTCCGCTGCCAGTTTTTCGGCATAGGCACTTTTGCCAGAGCGCGCACCACCCAAAATTAAATGTATATCCATTTGAATCTAACCTTGCACCAAGTTTTTTGTTTCAACCATCGCCCATTGCGCGAAAATAGCTTGCAACTGTTTTAAGCCAACGGTGATAACTGAAGGACCGGGTTGTAAAATATCTGCCGATTTAATTTCAAACACCATATTTTTTTTAACCGCCGGCATTTGCTGCCAACCTACTCTAGCAACCACTTGCTCGGTTTGGAATTTTTTGCCGCACCAAGAGCCGATAATAATATCCGGCATGCGCGCTAGCACTTGGTCTGCGCTGACAGTGCGCTCACGGGCACTATGAAAATGTACCAACTCAGGAAAGCAATCTTCACCGCCGGCGATTTCAATCAGTTCGGCAGCCCAGCGTATATTGCACATAATGGGGTCGTCCCATTCTTCAAAATAAACTTTTGGTTTGCGTGGCAGTTGTTTCGCCAATGCACGCGCCTGCGTGATTTCTGCCTCTAAATCTTGTACCAATCGTTCAGCTTTGTCGGTCGCACCGACCAATGCACCTACGGTGGTAATCATGCGCAGTATTTCTGCAATGGAGCGCTGATTAAACACGTGTACCTCAACACCAGCTTTGATAAGCGCGCTGGCGATGTCGGCTTGCAGATTAGAAAATCCTAGTACCAAATCTGGTTTAAGCGCCAAAATTTTGTCAATTTTGGCTGAGGTAAAAGCTGAGATTTTGGGTTTTTCTTTGCGCGCAATTTCAGGGCGTGTGGTGTAACCAGAAATGCCCACGATACGGTCTTGTTCACCCAAACTGTAGAGTACCTCCACGGTTTCTGTGGTGAGACAAATAATGCGTTGCGGTAGGCGAGAAATCATTGTTTCCAACTATTTTCCATCATCATCGCAGACAAAGGTTGCGCTTGTTTCCAACCAGTTTCAACCAGCATAGGCTCTTTATAAAAGCTGCTTACATGCCCCAAGCACAATATGGCAATCGGCTTCGCGCCTTCTGGAATGCCAAGCAGTGCTGCTAGTTTGATTGGATCGAAAATAGACACCCAACCCATGCCCAAGCCTTCAGCACGCGCCGCCAGCCACATATTTTGAATTGCACAACTCACGGAGGCCAAGTCCATTTCAGGCAAAGTTCTGCGCCCAAAAATATGCCCGTCACGATTGTTGCATAGTGTCGCAACTAACAACTCGCCGCAGTCCAAAATACCTTCAACTTTCAGACGCATAAATTCTGCCATGCGTGCGGTGTTTTCATATTCACCAATTGCCTTGGCGGTTTGAATGCGCTCTTCATCGACCAGCTGGTGAATGCTGTTGCGTTTATCCAAATCGGTAATTCGTATGAAGCGCCAAGGCTGCATCAGGCCAACATTTGGGGCTTGATGCGCTGCTTGTAAAATGCGGGTCAATACTTCTGGCGCAACGGCTTGCGGCAAAAAGTGACGCATGTCGCGTCGCTCAGCAATCACCCGATAAACGGCTGCGATTTCAGCGTCTGAATAACGGTGCGCGCTCATGCAGTTCGTCCATTAAAAAATGTTGCGGCTGCAATTGGGTTGGATGCGAAATAAAAATGCAGAAAGCTGGCGTGAATCGAGCCATGTCGATAAATATTTTCTGTTTTACCAAAGCGCGTTTTAGCGCTGGCAACAGCGGGCACAGTCGTTTCAAAACTACCATAATGAAAAGTGTGCGCACCCAATTCACCGTCAGGAATCATGGCTTTTAGCGAGCCTAGTGCTTGTAACTTGTCATGAATCTGGCTATTGCCAGGCAGCAAGTTAAACGCAGCTTGCTGATTGATGGTTTCAGATAAAGCCATCATGCCGCCACATTCTGCAAGTATCGGTTTGTGAGCGGCAAAAGCCGCATGCAAGGCTTTGCGCATGCCTATGTTTTGTGCAATTTGCTCAAGATGTAATTCAGGATAGCCACCTGGCAACCAGTAAGCATCGGCTTCTGGCAAGGTTGTATCCGATAAGGGAGAGAAAAACTTGAGCGTTGCTCCCATGTCTTGCAAGCAGTCTAAATTGGCCTGATAAATAAAACAGAATGCGGCATCACGCGCAATAGCTATGGTTTTATTGGCTAGCAGTTGCGGCGTATTGTGATTTTTTGGTGCGTTAAATGTGACCGGTGCCGGCAACGGCAGGGCAGAAAGTTGCGCCAGCGCATGGGCTGCGGTTTCAATTTTTTGTTCTAGGTCGCTAATCTCATGCGCTCTGAATAAACCCAAATGGCGTTCCGGCAAACGCAAATTTTCATTCTTTAATAAAGCACCAAACCAGCTTAAGTGTTGCGGCAAGCAATCGCATAGCAGTTTCGCATGTCCCTCGCTACCCACCTTGTTTGCCAGTACGCCAGCGCCTGTGAGTTGTGGATTAAAGCCTAGCAGCCCCGAGGCCAATGCGCCAAAAGTTTGCGCCATGCCGCTGGCATCAATTGTGAGCAACACAGGTAAGTTAAAGCGTACGGCAATATCCGCACTGGAAGGCGTGCCATCGTATAAGCCCATGACGCCTTCAACCACAACCAGGTCAGCATTTTGCGCTGCGCGATAAAGTTGCGCTTGCGCGTCGGCTTCGCCGCACATGGTGAAATCAAGGTTATAAACCGGGCGACCAGTGGCCGCTTCAAGTATCATCGGGTCAAGAAAGTCGGGGCCACATTTGAAAGCCTGAACGCGTAAACCTTGGTTACGCCATGCACGCGCCAAGGCGGCTGTGGTCATGGTTTTGCCCTGACCAGATGCAGGGGCTGAAATTAAAACGGCTGGACAATTGATAGCTTGCATACGAATAATTGTCAGTCAGACTTACCACTCAACGCCGGGCATGGCTTGCACCCCTGCCTGAAAAGCATGCTTAAGCAAATTAACTTCACTCACCGTGTCTGCAACATCAATTAATGCTTGTGGAGCTGCACGCCCAGTAATCACTACATGCTGCATGGGTGGGCGGTTTTTTAAAGCAGCGACTACTTCGTCTATGCTCAGCCAGCCATACTTTAAAGCATAAGTAAATTCATCCAAGATGAGCAGATTAACCGTTTCATCTTGCAGGCAAGCCTGGACTAGATCCCATGCTTTGCGGGCGCTGGCTAAGTCATTTTCTGCATTTTGTGTTTCCCAGGTGAAACCATCACCCATCACATGCCATTGCAAGTTAGCTGCATTTTTAAAAAATGCTTCTTCACCTGTATCAGAGCGGCCTTTGATGAATTGCACTACCACAGCTTGCATGCCGTGACCCAACGCACGTGCCAACAAACCAAATGCTGCCGTAGATTTACCTTTGCCTATGCCGGTGTGTATCAGCAACAGGCCTTTGGAGATTTTTGCAGATTCTATTTTTGTATCAACCACCGCCTTTTTGCGCTGCATGCGCGCAAGGTGGCGGGTGTTTTTGTCATGTTCGCTCAAAATTAAACTTCTGAATGCTTGCTTTGATGGATGAGTGCAAACGCAATATGCACTACTGCTGCTGTGCCTAACCAAAATGCCACATTTTCAAAATGCATAGGGAAATACTTCATCAAGCGTTCACCAAAAACGGCAAACGTTGGGTCAGGATAGCGACCGCCAAAAAAGTAAAAACCGCCACTAGAGAACAATTGACTGATGCTTGCACCAACAGCAATGCTGGCCGCTAACGGTAGAATGGCTTTTGGGCTAAAGCTATAACGCTTAGCAAACCAGCGGCCAGCCAACCACATTGCACCATAAGCTGGCAGTAAAAATCCATAAGCCGGGGTAACGCAAAAGCTGCTAACACCGCCATAAGTAATTGCTGCAAAATCCAAACCTGCACACAACGCCAACAGCGCTGGGAATGCAAAGCGTGAACTTAAATACAAGCCGGCCAGAAAAAATACTGCGACAGACGCGCTGGGAAGGCTATTTACAGATGCAAAATGATGCCCGCGCGTCATGATGACTATTGCAACAAGCATCACCGCGATAATTATTTGATTGGTTTTAGAAAAAGTTAACATGACAAAAGAGCCTCCAGATTTTGGTTCGTAGTTTGGGTTTGTGATATTTTTAGTATTCTAACTTAAATGCATTTCTTAGGGTTTCATTTGGTATCTAAGCCCAACAAACACATTGCTACCGGCGGTGTTATAAGGCACAGAATCAATCGCATTTCCGGTGAAAGCAAGCACGTAGTTTTTATCCAGAATATTGTTTGCACGTGCTTCTAGTTTCCATTCTGGGTTGAGTTTGTAACTGGCGGTTAAATTGACCAATGCGTAACCGTCCATCACCTTGGTGTTTGCAGAATCATTGTAGCGTGAAGAAGCTCCAGTGATCTCAATACCAGATTGCAGTTTTTCATTGGTATATAGTAGCTTCACAGCACCATATCGATTGCTACGCCGATCCAGAAGATTATCAACTTCATTGGCTTTATTAGATTGGATAATACGCGGCGACTGTGTTGTAAAGTTTCCGCTGATACTCAAATTTTCTGTAATAGACAAACTTCCATCGAATGTAACGCCTTGTATTTTTGCTTCATTTAAGTTTTTAACAGGGTCGCCGTTGACAATTAAATTTTCAATTTGATTATTAAATATAGTGATATTAGATTTTAATTCCCCTCCGTCATAACGTAAGGAAACTTCAGTATTATCAGACTTTTCAGGTTGTAAGTTAGGGTTGCCGGAATATCCTGTAGTTTTGGGGAAGTAAAGTTGGTTAAACGTTGGCACTTTGAACGCGCTTGCATAATTGCCTGTGATGCGCCAATTTTGGCTGATGTTGTAACCATAACCTAACCCGCCGGTGGTGTACTTTCCAAACTGAGAGTTATCATCGTTGCGAGCTGACACTTGGAGTGAATGGTTGCCTATATCTGCCAGATAGCTTAGTAAGTAACCATTGTTATTTCTAGAATCTTTATTGTAAACGGATGTGCTTTCAATCTTTTGCTCTAGCCTATCGTAAGCTAGAGTAAGCGTTCCTATTGGCAACATGAAGTTGTTTTGCCAAGTCAGTTGGCGCTGTTCAGTCTCAAATCGACTATACGCAATGACCCCTTGAGGACTTCTGCCGCTAAAGTCTTCGGTACTATCGTTGCCTACACCGATTTGAAAGTTACTTTGCCATGCGGGCATAAATTGGTTGCGACTGTATATGCCATAACTCTGCAACGTTTGTTCGATTTCACATTTACTACCATTTTTACCTGCGCCGGATTTACTGTAGCAATCATAGTCGCTAGTGCCATCACTTTGAATGAACTGCGCACCAATTTCATTTTTGTCGCTGAGTTTATGATTAATATTAGCGTTAAATGCCAAGTTTTTATAACCGTCATTGTCTCTATCAAAAGCGATTCCATTACGTTTGGAAGAAAAACCATTGCTATCAAAGCTATTGATATTGATGTTATAACGTGTATCGCCATGCGAACCGCCAACCCCCGCTTCGGCAGTTCTTGTGCCGTAGCTGCCAAAACCCATTGCTGCATGAACTAATGGTCTGCCATTTTCACTTTTACGTGTAAAAATCTGAATCACACCACCAATTGCATCTGCACCATAAAGACTAGAAGCTGGGCCGCGTAAAATTTCAATTTTTTCAATTTGTGCTAGTGGGATGTTTTCGAAAGAAGTGGTACCTGAGGTCGCAGAGTTGATGCGTAAGCCATCTATCAATACGACGACATGATCTTTATTTGTGCCGCGAAGAAAAATATTAGAGGTTTTGCCACTCCCGCCGTTTGTGCTGATTTGCACCCCAGGTTGTGATTGTAATAAATCAGTGATTGATCCAGCGCCTGCACGTTCAATTTCTTCACGATTAATGACAGATATGTCACCTAACACGTTTGAGCGTTGTTGCTCAATTCTGCTCGCCGTCACAACAATATCATCTAGTGCGATATTTTCAGCTGCGATAGAGATGGAGGTAAAGCTAGAGCCAATCAGGCTTGCGATAAGTTTAATTTTCATGCTATTCCCTTGTTTACTTGCGACCCCGCAAGCAATTTGAAAAGGGAAAT
>NCHI01000057.1 GCA_002281815.1 Methylotenera sp. 24-45-7 | reverse complement strand
CTTGGGTAACGTGCACAAGCAAATGCGCATGGTGACCTGGGTAGAAGTGATTAACCATTTGCTTAATATGATACTCATTTTAAGTTGTGGCGGCATGGCGCTTTGGCTGTGGAGTAAAGGCGAGCTAGGTTTAGGCGGTGTTGCCGCCGCGCTTGCCATGACATTCCGGCTCAACGGTATTTCGCATTGGGTGATGTGGGAAATGACTTCATTGTATGAACAGATTGGTACTGTGCAAGATGGTATCAATACATTATCTCTGCCACATCAGGTATTGGATATTCCAGATGCTAAACCTTTGTTGGTAAATCAGGGACGTGTGCATTTTGAAAACGTGAATTTTGCCTACAACCAGCAAAAACTATTATTAAATGCATTTGAATTAAATATAAAACCCGGCGAAAAAGTAGGCTTGGTAGGACGTTCTGGCGCGGGTAAATCTAGTATCGTCAATTTGCTATTACGTTTTTATGAAATTGACTCAGGAAAAATTCTGATTGATGGGCAAAACATCAATGCTGTCACGCAAAATAGTTTGCGTGCGCATATCGGCATGGTGACGCAAGATACCTCTTTATTGCATCGCAGCGTGCGTGAGAATATTTTGTATGGTCGCCCTGATGCCAGTGATAGCGAGATGATTGCCGCTGCAAAACGCGCACAGGCCCATGACTTTATTTTGAACTTGCGTGATGCAAAAGGCCGCACCGGCTATGACGCACATGTGGGTGAGCGCGGTGTGAAACTATCTGGCGGGCAACGGCAGCGCATTGCGATTGCCCGCGTGATGCTTAAAGATGCACCAATACTGGTGTTAGATGAAGCCACCAGCGCCCTGGATTCGGAAGTGGAAGCTGTGATTCAAAGTAGTTTATATGATTTGATGCAAGGCAAAACTGTGATTGCTATCGCGCATCGTTTGTCTACCATTGCCGCAATGGATAGGCTGATTATTTTGGATCAAGGTGCGATTATTGAACAGGGCGACCATAAAACCCTGCTAGCTAAGGGCGGTTTGTACGCACAATTATGGAAGCATCAAAGTGGTGGTTTTTTGGGTGAAGAGTAGCTCGCGATCTGAAGATTGCTCCTACAATGCCAACTACAGATCTCGATCTAAATAACAACGACATTGATATTCCGAATGGAAATTTCTTTTTTCATTGTTTGTGAATTTGTTGCCAGCTTTGATTGTGGTTTAAAGACCGCTCCTACAATTGTAGCTGCAGCATAAGGTGTAGGAGCGATATTTATATCGCGCATGGGTTTCGTGGCAGTTAATAACTATATTTTAGATAAATCGAAATGGAGAGACTGATGCATCTTGCCCCTGAAACTCGCCCGCCACTTCCACCTTTTACACGTGAATCAGCTACGCAAAAAGTACGTCTCGCTGAGGATGGCTGGAACAGCCGCGACCCGCAACGTGTGTCATTGGTGTATACAGTTGGTAGTCAGTGGCGTAATCGCGCAGAGTTTCCGGTTGGCCGTGAACAGATCGTGGCGTTCTTAACGCGCAAATGGGCAAAAGAGCTGGATTATCGGCTGATTAAAGAATTATGGGCGTTTGATTCAAATCGTATTGCGGTGCGGTTTGCTTATGAATGGCATGATGATACCGGGCTATGGTATCGCTCTTACGGCAATGAAAACTGGCAGTTTGATGCCAACGGTTTAATGGAGTTACGTTATGCCAGCATCAACGATTTACCGATTCAAGAGTCTGAGCGTAAGTTTTTTTGGCCGCTAGGTCGCAGGCCGGACGACCATCCGAGCTTGAGTGATTTGGGCTTATAACAACAGCAGTTATTGAGATTTTAGCAACACAATTACTGCGCCGCTGCCACCATCAATTTTACGGGCTTGTGCATAGGCAATCACTTCATCGCGCTGCACCAGCCAATTGCGCAATTTGTGTTTGAGCACCGGCTCCTTGTTGCGAGAGCCTAAGCCTTTGCCATGCACAATGCGAACGCAGCGTAAGCCACGTTTTTTACAATCGCTCAAAAATGTCGCCACATAAAGCCGCGCCTCATCAGAAACCAAACCATGTAAATCAATCGCCGCCTGAATTACCCAATGTCCGCGGCGCAATTTACTTAAAATATCTGGGGCGTGACCATCACGCAGGTAGAGCAGCTCTTCACCCGTTTCCAGCTCATGCGCTGGAATGTAATTGTCAGATAATGAATCAGCCAGTGCTTGCTGCTCATCTAAAATAAACTGCTTAGGGATAGGTTTGGGTTTTTTGGGTGGGTGATGTAGCCGCGCATGTTTTAACTCATCAGGCAGCGGGCGCGCATCTTTTACTGCCAGCTTGAACAACTCCTCAGGCGCCAATACAGGTTCAATTACAGCGGCTACTGCTTTCACAGGCTCAGCGTGCTTGATTTGAGATTTGACTTGCTTGATCTGTTCGCTAAGCGTTTTCATCACTTAAGTCTTGAAGAGTGTTAACCCTTTCTGCAATGTGCAGAAAGGGTTTGGTCGATTTATTTCAAATGGTCTAAATAGCGTTCTGCATCCAAAGCTGCCATACAGCCGGTACCGGCACTGGTCACCGCTTGACGGTAGATATGGTCTTGCACATCACCCGCGGCAAATACGCCAGCCACACTGGTCGCCGTAGCGTTGCCAGCACGACCCATTTGCGTCACGATATAGCCGCCTTCCATTTCCAGCTGACCTTCAAAAATATCGGTGTTTGGCTTATGCCCAATTGCAATAAACACACCTTGCAGTTTGATATCTTTGGTGGTGCCGTCATTGACGTTTTTGATGCGCATGCCAGTCACGCCGGTTTCATCACCCAGCACTTCATCCAGTGTGTTGAAGGTTTCCAGCACAATTTTGCCTTCAGCGACGCGTGCCATGAGTTTATCTACCAAAATGGCTTCTGCTTTGAATTTGTCACGGCGATGCACCAGCGTCACTTTGCTGGCGATGTTGGCTAAATACAGCGCTTCTTCAACCGCGGTGTTACCACCACCAATCACTGCAACTTCTTGATTGCGATAGAAGAAACCATCACAAGTAGCGCAGGCTGAAACGCCTTTGCCTGAGAATTTCTCTTCTGAAGGCAAACCTAGATATTTAGCGGATGCACCAGTCGCAATAATCAGTGCATCACAAGTATATTCGCCGCTATCACCCACCAGGCGAATTGGTTTTTCAGTCAGATGCGTAGTGTGGATATGGTCAAAAATCATTTCGGTGTTAAAGCGCTCAGCGTGTTTTTGAAAACGCGCCATTAATTCCGGGCCTTGCACACCGTCTGCATCGGCAGGCCAGTTATCCACTTCGGTAGTAGTCATGAGCTGGCCACCTTGCGCGATACCAGTAATTAAAACTGGTTTGAGATTAGCGCGCGCTGCGTAAACAGCCGCTGAATAACCCGCAGGACCTGATCCTAAAATAAGTAATTTGGCGTGACGTGTTGCCATAATGAATTGCTTTCTAAAATTTTAACAAAAATATCAATAAGCCCGTCATTCCGGCGGAGGCCGGAATCTAGGCAAGATGGTGTATAGAGTGATAATTTAAGTGATAAATAATCTCAAAATAACGAATCAAAAATTGTTTCTTGCATGCTCAGATTTATGTAATTAAACAGGTTGTCTGGATTCCGGCCTCCGCACCACAGGCACTCCGATTTGCTAAGTGTTAAAACACTTGTAAAGTCGTATGCCGGAATGACGTAAAACTAAAATCAGTATTATTTCTCTAACAAGCTACGCAACATCCACGCTGTTTTCTCGTGTACTTGCAGACGTTGTGTTAGCAGGTCAGCTGTTGCTTCATCGGAAGCTGCATCAGCGCTAGGAAACACGCTGCGTGCAGTGCGGCAAACCGCTTCATGTCCAGCGACTAATTCTGCAATCATGTCTTGCGCTTTAGGCACAGATTCTGTTTCTTTAATAGAAGTGAGCTTGGCAAAATCACGATAAGTACCTGGTGCGTAGACATCCAGTGCGCGGATGCGTTCGGCCACTAAATCAACTGCCAACGCTAATTCGTTATATTGGGTTTCAAACATTAAATGCAAGGTGTTAAACATTGGACCAGTGACGTTCCAATGAAAATAATGTGTTTTTAAATATAGGGTATAAGTGTCTGCCAGCAGGTGAGACAAACCCTGCGCGATGGTTTTTCTGTCTTGTTCTTTAATGCCAATATCCATAGTAATACTCCATGATATTTTTGATTGAAATTCAAATGCTATTCTAATCGCTACGCACTCACTTTGATACTGCTATAATTTCTAAAAATACTTAAAGTTAAGGTTTTACTATCTTGTTTTTCAAAAAGTCCAAACCAGTTAACGCAAGGCGCGAAGCCGAAGTCAGTAAGTCCAATGCATTAGCGCAAACGCTCATTAAAGAGGCTTGGTGGCTAGGCTTAGTGTTGGTCGGTTTGTACATCACGGTCATCCTGTTTACTTATCATCCCGAAGACTCATCATGGTCGCACATGGCGCCCGACAATGCAGTCATTCACAATAGTGGCGGCCACGTGGGCGCGTGGTTATCTGACTTGTTGTTATATATTTTTGGGTTTTCTGCATGGTGGTGGGCCATATTAGCGTTTTACGCGATGTGGTTTGTGTATTTGAAATTAGAAGTGGTTAACCAAAGTGAAAAACCATTCTTATTATTCAATTTCATCGGTTTTGCCTTGTTGCTGGTAGCGTCCAGCGCTTTAGAAGCCGGGCACTTAATTACTTTGCCTGCCAGCTTACCATTAGCGCCGGGCGGTATGCTGGGCGAGGCAGTAGACGCTGGCTTACGCGGCCTGTTTGGATATATAGGCTCAAGCATGTTGCTGCTGCTAATGTTTGTCGTGGGGTTTAGTTTATTTACCGGCTGGTCATGGATTTTAATTACCGAAAAACTGGGTGCCGGTTTAATCGCCAGTTACGAGTTTCTGAATTTGAAATGGCACGATTGGCAAGATAGAAAAGCCGGCGAGGCAGTGAAGCTTGAGCGCACAGAATTTGTGGAAAGCGAGCGCAAACGTTTTGAAGACCGCGAGCCAGTGCAGATTGAAGCGCCAGTGCTGGAAATTCCTAAAAGCGCACGTGTGCAAAAAGAAAAACAAGTGCAGTTGTTTGAAACGCACCCTGATTCACCGCTACCGCCTATCCACCTGTTGGATGAACCTAGTGGCGTTGTAGAGTTGCCATCTGCTGAAACGCTGGATTTCACTTCGCGTTTAATTGAGCGCAAACTGATGGATTTTGGCATTGAAGTGAAAGTACTCACCGCGCAGCCGGGGCCAGTGATTACGCGTTATGAACTAGAACCAGCCGCCGGTGTTAAAGGCAGCCAAGTGACAAACTTGGTAAAAGACTTAGCGCGGGCTTTGTCGGTAATTAGCGTGCGTGTGGTTGAAACCATCCCCGGTAAAACCTGCATGGGATTGGAGATTCCCAATCCTAAACGCCAAATCGTGCATTTATCCGAAATTATGGGCAGTCAAGCTTATGCGGATGTGCATTCACCGATTGCGATTTCATTAGGTAAAGATATTTCCGGCAAGCCCGCCGTGGCAGACCTTGCCAAAATGCCACATGTGTTGGTGGCGGGTACTACTGGCTCCGGTAAATCGGTGGCGATTAATGCGCTGATTTTAAGCATGTTGTATAAGTCCGACGCCAGCCAAGTGCGCATGATTTTAATCGACCCCAAAATGCTGGAGCTTTCTGTGTATGAGGGCATTCCACATTTGCTGGCGCCAGTGGTCACTGATATGCGTCAGGCCGCTAACGCTTTGAACTGGTGTGTGGCCGAGATGGAGCGCCGCTATAAGTTGATGTCTATGCTAGGCGTGCGTAACTTGGCGGGCTATAACCAAAAAATCAAAGATGCCAAAAAAGAAGGCACTGCCATACCGCATCCGTTCAGCCTGACGCCAGATGAACCAGAGCCGTTAGATGAAATGCCGCTCATCGTGGTGGTGATTGATGAGCTGGCCGACTTGATGATGGTAGTGGGCAAAAAAGTGGAAGAACTGATTGCCCGTTTGGCGCAAAAAGCCCGTGCATCTGGCATACACTTGGTATTAGCAACGCAGCGTCCATCAGTGGATGTGATTACTGGCTTAATCAAAGCCAATATTCCTACGCGTATTGCGTTTCAGGTTTCTAGCAAAATTGACTCGCGTACTATCCTAGATCAAATGGGCGCTGAGGCTTTGCTAGGGCAGGGAGATATGCTCTACATGCCACCTGGCACAGGCTACCCAACACGTATTCATGGTGCGTTTGTATCTGATCAAGAAGTACATAAAGTGGTGAATTATCTAAAAGCGCAAGGTGAACCAAATTACATAGAAGGTATTCTCACTAATGAAGCCGAAGAAGGCGGTGGCGATTTTGCTGGCGCTGGATCTAGTGAAGGTGGCGCAGATAGCGACCCGCTATATGACGAAGCGGTAGCAATTGTGCTAAAAACACGCCGAGCCAGTATTTCATCGGTGCAGCGCCAATTGCGTATCGGTTACAACCGTGCCGCGCGTTTGATAGAAGACATGGAGCGTGCAGGGTTAGTATCTGCCATGCAAAGCAACGGTAACCGCGAAGTGCTGGCACCACATCACGAAGCTTAGCTTTAGCTATTCATCAATCCATTTATCTCAATTAGGAATTCGATGACGACCATCAAGAAAATAATTTCGTTTGCGTTACTGCCGCTTTTGTTCAGTGTGCAGTCTGTGTATGCAGATGGCATGTCTAACGTGAAAGCGTTTTACGAGCAAACCAAATCAGTACGTGCTAATTTTCACCAAGTAGTCACAGACAGGCAAGGCCGCAAAATCCAAGAAGTCGATGGTGAAATGCAGCTTAAACGCCCGAATAAATTCCGGTGGGATTACAACAAACCTTATGAGCAGCAGATTATCAGTGACGGTCGTCAGGTTTGGTTGTATGACACTGACTTGGCGCAGGTGACGGTAAGCACGCTGGATAAGTCTATCGGCTCTAGCCCTGCTGCTTTGTTGGCAGGCGATGCTAATATTGATAAAAGCTTCAAGCTCACCAATGCTTATCGTAAAGATGCCTTGGAGTGGGTGAGCGCCAACCCGATAGATAAAGAGTCGGGTTTTGAGAAAATTCTCATGGGCTTTAAAGACAACAAAATTCAGGAATTATCTTTGATAGATAGCTTTGGGCACACTACTAAAATTGTGTTCAGCGAGGTGGAAGTTAACCCGACACTAGAAGAAAAAAACTTTTTGTTTAAACCACCTAAGGGCGTTGATGTAGTGGGTGAGTAATGAATTCTATTATTTGCAATCCAATTAAGTATTTGCAAATCCACTTAACTATTTGCAAGTTCACTCAACTATTTGCAAATCTACTTAGCTGTCATTCCCGTGCAGGCAGGATCCAGTTAACTTAATTATCTAGCCCAGATTCTCACCTGCGCACCGCAGGCACTCCGATTTGCTAAGTGCTGAAGCACTTGCAAAGTCGTATGCGGGAATGACAGTGATTTAATTTTAAATGTTAAACATTAAGAGATATATCGCATATTTTGAATAGTTTATTCGCACCTAATCAGCCGCAAGCACCTCTCGCAGAGCGCTTGCGCCCCAAAACTATCGATGAGGTAGTGGGGCAGTCGCACCTGCTGGGCGCAGGTAAGCCACTGCGTTTAGCGTTTCAGTCTGGCAAATTGCCCTCTATGATTTTATGGGGGCCACCTGGTGTAGGTAAAACCACTTTGGCACGACTGATTGCCAACACCGCAGATGCTGACTTTATTCCTATTTCAGCGGTACTTTCCGGTATTAAAGACATTCGAGAGGCGGTGGAGCGCGCTGAGATGACCTTGCAGCAGCATGGCCGCAAAACGATATTGTTTGTGGATGAAGTACATCGCTTCAACAAAGGTCAGCAAGATGCATTTTTACCGTTTGTGGAAAGTGGCTTAATCACCTTTATTGGTGCTACCACTGAAAATCCCTCGTTTGAAGTGAATAGTGCTTTGCTGAGCCGGTCGCAGGTGTTTGTACTCAACGCACTTTCAGAACCGGAACTTTCATTACTGTTAGATCGTGCACAGCAGTTGGTGGCGGAAGAAATTACACTCACTGACGAGGTGCGTGAGCAAGTGCTGGCCTATGCGGATGGCGACGCAAGGCGTCTACTTAATTTTGCTGAAGGCTTGTTTAATGCGGCGCAGGGGACAGGCGTTACAGAGGTAGATGAGGCCTTTCTGCAAACTACCATGGCGAGTAAATTGCGCCGCTTTGATAAAGGCGGCGAGGCATTTTATGACCAGATTTCTGCGCTACATAAATCGGTGCGCGGCTCTAATCCAGATGCTGCGTTATATTGGTTTTTGCGCATGATAGACGGTGGCGCTGACCCGCTGTATTTGGGGCGGCGTATAGTGCGCATGGCAGTTGAAGATATCGGCATTGCTGACCCACGCGCACAGACCATGGCGCTGGAAGCTTGCCAAATTTACGAGCGCTTAGGCTCGCCCGAAGGTGAATTGGCGTTATCAAATGCGGTGATTTATTTGGCGGTTGCACCGAAAAGTAATGCGGCTTACATGGCTTACAATCAAGCCAAAGCCTTTGTGGCGCAAGATAAATCGCGCACAGTGCCGCTGCATTTGCGCAACGCGCCTACCAAGCTGATGAAAGCGCTAGATTACGGTAAAGAGTACCGCTATGCCCATAATGAACCCGAAGCGTATGCGGCGGGCGTAGATTATTTTCCCGATGATTTACCAGCACAGCAGTTTTATGTGCCCACGCCGCGCGGCTTAGAAGGTAAAATAGCGGAAAAATTAGCGCATTTGCGTGAATTGGATAAAAAAGCTAAAAAATAATTTAGCTGCGCATAAAATAAAAACTGTTATAGCCACAGATGCACACAAATAACATGGATAAACCCCAAAATCGTCACTGCGAGGTGTGTGGTGACGCTGCCGCGTATATCTGCGGCTAAACAAAAAGACCTTCAGGAAAATTAAATGTTAGACATTCAAGCATTAAGAAACGATTTAGACGACGTAGTCGCGCAATTAAAAAAACGTGGTTTTGACTTCGATGCAGCCAAGTTCAGCACTTTAGAGCAAGCGCGTAAAACGGTGCAGACGCGCACTCAAGACTTGCAAGCGAAGCGTAATAATGCATCTAAGCAAATTGGCATGGCGAAGGCAAAGGGCGAAGATGTTTCTGGCATTATGGCCGAAGTGGCTGGCTTGGGTGACCAATTAAAAGCTGATGAAACGCGTTTAAATGAGCTGCAATCAGAGCTGCAAAACTTGCTACTCAACGTACCTAACTTACCTCATGCGAGCGTACCAGATGGCAAGTCTGAAGCTGATAATTTGGAAGTGCGCCGTATTGGCACGCCACGGGTGTTTGATTTTGAGATTAAAGACCATGCTGACGTTGGTGCGCCACTGGGCTTAGACTTTGATACTGGCGCCAAGCTTTCAGGTGCGCGTTTTACCTTGATGCGTGGGCAAATCGCCAAGTTGCATCGCGCGTTGGCACAGTTCATGTTAGACACGCAGACTGAGCAGCATGGATACACGGAGTGCTATACACCTTATTTGGTGAATGCTGAAACCTTGATTGGTACTGGCCAGCTGCCGAAATTTGAAGAGGATTTATTTTCTTTAAATCACAACGACAGCAAACTGTATTTGATTCCAACTTCTGAAGTTACGCTCACCAACACCGTGCGTGGTGAAATTGTACCCTTGGAGTCATTGCCGATTAAGCTCACAGCGCACACGCCTTGCTTCCGTTCTGAGGCCGGTTCTTACGGCCGCGATACCAAAGGCATGATACGTCAGCACCAGTTTGATAAAGTGGAAATGGTGCAGATTGTACATCCTGATAAAAGCTATGAGGCTTTAGAGCAGATGGTCGGCCATGCCGAAAACATCCTTAAGGCACTTGAATTACCATATCGCGTAGTGTCGCTTTGCACGGGTGATATGGGTTTTGGCGCTGCTAAAACTTATGATCTGGAAGTATGGCTACCGGCTCAAAACACTTATCGTGAAATTTCATCTGTATCTAATTGCGAGGCATTTCAAGCACGTCGTCTGCAAGCACGCTTCAGAAACGAAACTGGCAAGCCAGAATTAGTGCACACCCTGAATGGTTCTGGTTTGGCAGTAGGCCGCACTTTGGTGGCGGTACTAGAAAACTATCAGCAGGCAGATGGCAGCGTGCAAGTGCCGCAAGTGCTCAGGGCTTATATGAATAATCTGGAATACATTAAAGCCTGATGTAGCTAAAAAAATGGCGCTACCTAAGTAGCGCCCAAAGTGGGATGAAACTACTACATTTGCCTTAATTCTCAAGCGAGGAATTGCTTGGTAATTAAGGCAAATTCTTTTGGTGATTTAGAAATCCACCTTAATGCCTGCAAATACCTGACGACTTCTACCCACTGCCATACCATCGACACGTGAAGCCAAATATTCCTTATCAGCCAAGTTGGTTGCGTTGGCAAAATAGGTGAGTTTTGAACCTACTGGTTTGAAGTTTACTGACGCATTTAATAGCGTGTAAGACGGAATATCGCC
>NCHI01000201.1 GCA_002281815.1 Methylotenera sp. 24-45-7 | reverse complement strand
TATCGCACGTGCGCTTTCCGCTTGGCGTGGATTTTATGATTACTTAATTCAGCACCAAGGTTTTGATAACAACCCAATACTGGGCTTACGCGCGCCCAAGTCTGCAAAAACCTTGCCGCAGGCACTGTCGGTAGATCAGGCGGTGAAGTTTGTTGAAATTCAAGGCGATGGTGTTTTAGAACTGCGTGACCGCGCCATTTTGGAATTGTTTTATTCTTCAGGTATACGTCTCGCTGAACTCGTAAATTTGGATATTGATATGCTGGACTTCACTGAAGGCACGGTGACTGTAACCGGTAAAGGCAACAAAACGCGTGTTATTCCTTTAGGCAGCCATGCGGCAAATGCTTTGCAAACATGGCTGCAACGGCGTGCTTTAATCGCTTTAGATGCAGCGAGTAACAAAGCGGTTTTTGTGACTGAGCAAGGCCGTCGCATCACCCCACGTGCAGTGCAATATCGTGTCAAAACCTGGGCAGTCAAACAAGGTATTAATACTGATATGCATCCACATCTATTGCGCCATAGCTTTGCCACGCATGTGCTGCAATCCAGCCAAGACTTACGCGCGGTGCAAGAAATGCTGGGGCACGCCAACATTAGCACCACACAGGTTTATACGCATCTCGACTTTCAGCATCTCGCAAAAATTTATGACGCCGCGCACCCCAGAGCCAAGAAAAAATAGCTTGATTCAGCCTAATACTTGACTAAAATACCCTGTTATAATGAAACATTAAAGTTTATAAACTTACTCACAGATTTAGAGGACTATCATGGAACATCAATTACCAGCATTACCTTATGCAAAAAATGCCTTGGCACCACATATTTCTGAAGAAACTTTTGACTACCACTATGGTAAACATCATCAAACTTACGTGACTAACCTGAACAACCTGATTAAAGGTACTGAGTTTGAAAACGCAAGCTTGGAAGAAATTGTTAAAAAATCTGCTGGCGGTTTATACAACAATTCAGCGCAAGTTTGGAATCACACATTCTTCTGGAACTGCATGAAACCAAATGGCGGCGGCGCACCTAGCGGTGCATTGGCAGATGCTATTAATGCAAAATGGGGTTCGTTCGACGAATTCAAAAAAGCATTCCAAGCTTCTGCGGTTGGTAACTTCGGCTCAGGCTGGACTTGGTTAGTGAAAAAAGCCGATGGCTCAGTAGATATCGTAAATACTGGCGCAGCTGGCACACCGTTGACCACTGGTGACAAAGCCTT
>NCHI01000200.1 GCA_002281815.1 Methylotenera sp. 24-45-7 | reverse complement strand
AAATTGGCCGAGCCCATAGCGAAATCGTCAATCATGCAACATCAATAAATGCTGGATTAATTGTTGCCGGTGCACAAGGTGAGCATTCTATTCTTGAAAAACTACTAGGTTCAACCGCGCTACGCTTAATCAAAGTGGCAACTTGTCCAGTGTTAATCATTAAGAATAAAAATAGCTCACTAATAGACTACCAACAAGTGGTAGCCGCAGTAGATTTTTCAGTCGGCTCGATGCAGGTGCCAGCCCTGGCCAGTACAATTGCGCCCAATGCGCATATTGAAGCATTATTGATTTTTGACAGTAATCAAGAAGCGCACATGTATAAAGCAGGCATGGATGAAGCGCTACTCACCCAATATCGCGAACAAGCATTGCAGCAGGCTCAGCGAAAACTAGATGACTTGATTGCATTGCAAAACACTGCGTCTTTTAGCAGCCTGATACTTTCGGGTTACCCACCGGCAGCCATTTGTGCGCGCGCCAACGCAGTCAATGCAGACTTAATTGTGATCGGAAAGCATAATAAAAATAACATAGAGCAATGGCTGCTCGGAAGTGTTACTAAGGCTGTGGTGTATGGCGCAGAGTGCGACGTGCTGCTAAATCATTAACACCATCACTTAATGACTCACAAAAACGGTAACTCCTAAATCACGGATACGTTGCCCAACTGTTTCCAGCCACTCTGAAGACAAACGGCTTAAACGGCTAGCTTCTGGCTGTAATGAAAGTCTGGCTAAACCATAAAGATGTACGCCCTGAATGACAGGTTTCACTTGTTCTACTAAAGCTAGATAGGATTTAATATCTTGTTCTGAAGGTGGCGCACCGTCTAAAGCAAACATGCAAGTTTGTATAAAAGTGGGGCACGCTTTTGCACAGTTAATCAGGCGCTGTATATGACTATCCGGGTTTAAGGTCACATCATTAATGCGGCTAATACCCTCTTTGGTGCCCGCATCCACTTTAAACCAGACCTCGCCGTTACATGCAGCTAAATTTTGCATGCTTGCAAGCACATGCGACTTATCCATCAAACTTCCGTTAGTAATCAGGCGGATTTTAATTTTTCCCAACAAATCAAAGTCTTTAAGCACACGTGCAACCAAATCCAATACTTGCGGAAACTCTTTCGCACTGGTTGGTTCGCCATTGCCTGAAAATGCAATGTCTTTTAGCTGCCGATCCGCCGCATCTACATGCTGCTGCATGAAGTCACCATGCATGACATCTTCTAA
>NCHI01000056.1 GCA_002281815.1 Methylotenera sp. 24-45-7 | reverse complement strand
ACAGCAACGAAATAGATTCTTGCCAAATTACTCAACCGTCACGCTCTTCGCCAAATTCCTAGGCTTATCCACATCCGTCCCCTTCAATAGCGCCGCATGATAAGCGAGCATCTGCACCGGTATGGTATGCAAAATAGGCGAGAGCACACCTACATGACGCGGGGTACGAATTACATGCACGCCTTCAGACGCAGTGAAATGACTATCGGCATCAGCAAACACAAATAGCTCTCCACCACGTGCGCGTACTTCTTGCATATTGGATTTTACTTTTTCCAGTAGCGCATCATTCGGTGCTATCACTACCACCGGCATGTCGCTATCTACCAGTGCTAAGGGGCCGTGTTTAAGCTCACCGGCAGGGTAGGCCTCGGCATGAATATAAGAGATTTCTTTGAGCTTGAGCGCGCCTTCGAGAGCGATTGGGTAGTGTATGCCACGGCCCAAAAATAAAGCATGTTGTTTATTGGCAAATGATTTTGCCCACTCACGGATTTGCGGTTCCAGATTCAGTGCATGCTGCACGCTACCTGCTAGCTGGCGCAGCGCAGCTAAGTGCGCTTGTTCTGCTTGTGTAGTTAATAAACCGCGTTGTTTAGCTAGTGTGGCTGCTAACGTAAACAAAGCGACCAATTGCGTCGTGAACGCTTTGGTTGAAGCCACGCCGATTTCAGCACCAGCACGAGTATAAAATACCAATTGTGAGGCGCGCGGTATCGCGCTTTCTTGCACGTTACAAATAGCCAGTGTGAGGTTTTGACCCAATGACTTCGCGTGTTTGAGTGCTTCCATGGTGTCTAGCGTTTCACCGGATTGTGAAATGGTCACAATCAATTGTTTAGGATTAGGCACTGATACGCGGTAGCGGTATTCACTGGCAATTTCTACATTGGTGGGTAATTTAGCGATGCTTTCCAGCCAATATTTTGCAGTCAGCGCTGCGTAATAGCTGGTACCAGCTGCCAAAATTAATATGCTGTCTACCTGCTTGAAGATATCAGCAGCAGCTTCGCCGAACAGGGCAGGCGAGAAACTGTTGTCGTCTATCAGTGCTTCAATGGTGTCAGTTAATGCGCGCGGCTGTTCATGAATTTCTTTTTGCATAAAGTGTGCGTATGGCCCCAGCTCCATGCTGGCGAGCGACACATCACTCATGTGAATTTTACGCGTGACTTCTGCACCATCTTTTCCAAAAATACTCACGCCATCGCGGCGAATGTCGGCCACATCGCCATCTTCTAAGTAAATCACTTTACGGGTGACTGATAGCACCGCAGAAACATCGGATGCGATAAAGTTTTCATTTTCACCTAAGCCAATCAGCAATGGACAGCCTAAGCGCGCAGTAATCATGTGCTCAGGCTCTTTGATAGAAATCACGCTAATCGCAAAAGCGCCTGTTAGTTCAGCCACAGCTTTTTGTGTGGCGGCTAATAGCGGTAAATCTTGATGGTAATAGTGAATTAAATGTGCGATGACTTCGGTGTCGGTTTGTGATGTAAAGTCGTAACCAAGTGTTTTTAAGCGATTGCGTTGTTCATCATGGTTTTCGATAATGCCGTTGTGTACTACGGCTATTTCACCTTTAGACACATGTGGATGCGCATTGCTCTCGGTCACGCCGCCATGGGTTGCCCAACGGGTATGGCCGATGCCAACCAAACCTGTTAACTTCACTTCGTTTGCTTTTTCGGTCATATTTGACACCCGACCCACAGCACGCACGCGCTCGATACCTGTGCTATTTAATACTGCTACGCCGGCTGAGTCATAGCCGCGATATTCCAGCCGGCTCAAACCTTCAATTAATGTAGAAACCACGTTTCTATTTGCCACCGCACCTACAATGCCACACATATATGTTTATTCTTTCAATGAATTATTTCTTGATTTTCTGTGGTCGTTTCCAACCTGCAATAGACTTTTGCTCTTTCGCTCGGCAAAACGTAAGCTGATCAGCCGGTGCGTCTCTAGTGATAGTTGAGCCTGCTGCTATGGTAGCACCGCGGCCTATGGTGATTGGTGCCACCAGCTGTGAATCTGAGCCAATAAAGGCATCGTCTTCAATCACGGTTCTAAATTTATTGGCGCCATCATAATTGCAGGTAATGGTGCCAGCACCGATGTTTACATTTTTGCCTATAGTCGCATCACCTACATAGCTTAAATGATTCACTTTGCTGCCAATATCAACCTGCGCATTTTTGAGTTCTACAAAATTGCCGATGTGCGTATCTGCTGCCAGCGTAGTGCCTGGGCGTAAACGCGCAAATGGGCCGATGCGTGCGTTTTCACCAATTTGGGTGTCATCAATATGGGTAAATGGTGCAATTTGAGTGCCGGCCGCAATGACTGCATTTTTAATCACGCAATTAGCTGCAATTCTGACATTGTCGCCAAGACTTACCTGACCTTCAAACACACAATTTACGTCAATTTCCACATCACGACCACAGCTTAAGTTTCCGCGCACATCAATGCGGGCAGGGTCTTTGAGTGTTACCCCTTGCTGTAATAATTTGTCGGCGATTCTGCTTTGATGCACACGTTCAATCTGCGCTAAATCAGTCTTGGAATTAATACCGGTCACTGACCATTCATCACTAGTGATTTCCGCAACCACATCAACCTTATCTTGCACTGCCAACGCCACAATATCGGTTAAATAATATTCACCCTGTGCGTTATGGTTAGTGAGTTTTGATAGCCAACTTAGCAAATGTACATTCGGCATGGCCATGATGCCAGTATTCACTTCACGAATTTCGCGCTGCGCAGCACTGGCGTCTTTATGCTCCACAATCGCGGTCACCTTGCCTGTGTTATCGCGCACAATACGGCCATAGCCAGTAGGGTCAGCTTTGTTAAATGAAAGAATTGCCAGCTTGTTTTCTGCCTGCGCTACCAACTTCTGGCAAGCTTGTGCATCAATTAACGGCACATCACCCAACAAAATCAATGTATCAGCATCGGCTTCCAAATGTGGCACAGCCTGCTGTACCGCGTGGCCTGTTCCATGTTGTTCTGCTTGATTTACCCAAATAATGTCTTCATGTGCAAATGCTTGCTTGACTGTTTCGCCACCAAAACCATACACCACAATAATTTTGTGCGGGTTGAGTGATTTTGCACATGCAATTACATGCCCTAAAATTGATTGTGCACCTACTACATGCAGTACCTTAGGTTTGTTGGAGTGCATGCGCGTACCCTTACCCGCAGCGAGAATGACGATGTTTAATTGACTCATTTTTGATTAGATTTTTGATGTGCTGACGCACTAAATTATTTATAACAAAAGTATAACAAAAAAGGCAGCCTAGGCTGCCTTTTTGCTTTTATTACCAATACTTCGCGTTTGCTTAGTGCGTATTTTTGCGTAAGCGCTCAATGGTCTGAATTTGAGCAACTGCCTCAGATAATTCAGCTTGCGCAGTTGCATAATCAATATCAGATGTTCTGTTGCGTAGCGCTTCTTCCGCCGCTTCTTTTGCTGCAATCGCTTTCGCTTCATCCAAGTCGTGACCACGCACCGCGGTATCAGCCAACACTGTAATTACACCAGGTTGCACTTCTAGCAAGCCACCTGAAATAAAAATTAAAGTTTCTTCGGCTTCATTTGCTTGTTTAATACGCAAAGCACCAGGCTTGATGGTAGTAATCATAGGCGCGTGATTTGGGTATAAGCCCACTTCACCGGCACTCGCAGGTGCAACCACAAACTCAGCTTCACCTGAGAATATGCTTGCCTCTGCGCTTACTACATCAATATGAACAGTATTTGCCATGTTTTTTCCTTAAAGCGTTTAACTAATTAACCAGTTATTACTTAGTTAAGTAACGATTAGTTAAGCGTCTTGGCTTTCTCAACAGCCTCTTCAATGCCACCTACCATGTAGAAAGCTTGTTCTGGCAAGTGATCGTATTCACCAGCAACAATCGCTTTAAAGCCTTTGATTGTCTCTTTCAATGGCACGTATTTACCTGGCGCGCCAGTAAACACTTCAGCAACGTGGAATGGTTGTGACAAGAAACGTTGGATTTTACGTGCACGGCCAACAGCTAATTTATCTTCTGGTGACAGCTCGTCCATACCCAAAATCGCGATAATGTCACGCAATTCTTTGTAGCGTTGCAATGTTTGTTGTACTGAACGTGCAACGGCATAATGCTCTTCACCAACTACTAATGGGTCTAGTTGACGTGAAGTTGAATCCAATGGGTCAACCGCAGGGTAAATACCCAGTGATGCAATGTCACGTGACAACACAACTGTTGAGTCCAAATGTTGGAATGTGGTCGCTGGTGATGGGTCAGTCAAGTCATCCGCAGGCACATAAACCGCTTGGATAGAAGTAATAGAACCAGTTTTAGTTGAAGTAATACGCTCTTGCAAACGACCCATTTCGTCAGCCAGAGTAGGTTGGTAACCTACAGCTGAAGGCATACGGCCTAACAACGCTGATACTTCAGTACCGGCCAATGTATAACGGTAGATGTTGTCAACGAAGAACAACACATCACGGCCTTCGTCACGGAATTTCTCAGCCATAGTCAAACCTGACAAAGCTACGCGTAAACGGTTGCCTGGAGGTTCGTTCATTTGACCAAACACCATCGCTACTTTTGATTCTTTCATGTCGTCAAGTTTAATAACGCCAGCTTCTGCCATTTCATGGTAGAAGTCGTTACCTTCACGAGTACGCTCACCCACACCTGCAAACACTGATAAACCTGAGTGTTGTTTAGCGATGTTGTTGATCAACTCCAACATGTTAACGGTTTTACCTACACCAGCACCACCGAACAGACCAACTTTACCACCCTTAGCGAATGGACAAACCAAGTCAATCACCTTGATGCCTGTTTCTAACAGGTCAACAGATGGAGATAACTCTTCAAATGTAGGTGCTTTTTGGTGAATTGAACGGCGCTCGTCACACTCGATAGGACCAGCTTCATCGATTGGGCGACCCAACACGTCCATGATACGACCCAAAGTACCTGTACCAACCGGCACTTGAATTTGTGCGCCTGTTGATTTGAATGCTGTACCACGTGCCAGACCATCAGATGAGCCCATGGCAATAGTACGCACAATGCCGTCACCTAATTGTTGTTGCACTTCCAATGTCAAACCAGCTTCCGCTTGGCTTGATGCGTCATCAATAATCAACGCTTCAAATACTTTTGGCATTTGATCACGTGGGAACTCAACGTCCACCACCGCGCCAATACATTGCACTACTTTACCAATATTTGCTGTACTCATCTTTTTTCCTCGACTCAAACGTACTGTTAGTCAGATATTACTTAATTAAATTCTGTGTTTGCTTAATACAAGTCTGCTTATGAAACCGCGTCAGTTCTTAGCGATTTTGGTCTCTACATAACACCCTTACGGGGTTAGTATCGCCCACCCGCTAAGAAACCGCAGCCGCACCACCAACGATCTCTGAGATCTCTTTGGTAATTGCCGCTTGACGCGCTTTGTTGTAAACCAGTTTCAATTCACCAATCACGTTCTTCGCGTTGTCTGATGCTGACTTCATTGCAACCATACGTGATGATTGTTCAGACGCCATGTTTTCAGAAACTGCGTTGTACACCAATGATTCAATATAACGCACCATTAACTGGTCAATCACTGGCTGCGCTTCAGGCTCGTAGATGTAATCCCAATGGCCTTTAGCAGCACCGATTTCAAGTGCGCTTTTAACCACTGCAGTTGCACTCAATGCTTCTGCTTTTTCAGCAGTAGGATGCGTACCCAAGCGCTCAGCGGTCAATGGCAGCAGTTGCTCAATCACTGGCTCTTGTTTCATGGTGTTGATAAAGCGTGTGTAGCAGATATGCAACTGGTCAATTTCGCCCGCTGTATATGCGTCTAACATCACTTTAATTGTGCCAATCAGTGTTTCTAAATGTGGCACATCACCTAAACCTGTAATGTGTGATTTCACATTAGCACCAACACGATTCATGAAACCGTAGCCTTTATTACCAATCGCGCTCACAGACAATTTCTTGCCTTCTGCTTCCCAAGTTTTCATCTGGTTAACAGTTAAACGCAATACGTTGGTGTTCAAGCCACCGCACAAACCTTTGTCAGAACTCACGACAATAATGCCTACATTCTTCACATTCTCACGCTTTTGCAAGAATGGATGTTTGTATTCAGAATGTGCCAGTGATAAGTGCGCCGCTACATTGCGAATTTTCTCGGCGTATGGACGTGATGCACGCATTCTGTCTTGCGCTTTACGCATTTTAGAAGCGGCCACCATTTCCATCGCCTTGGTGATCTTGCGTGTATTTTCTACACTCTTGATCTTGGTTCTAATCTCTTTACTTCCAGCCATTCCAATACCCCTAGGTTAGTTTTCCTAATAGTTAGATATTAGTAAGCAGTTGTCGCTTTAAAGTCTTGAATTGCAGCCTCAAGCGCTTTTTCGTTATCAGCGTTCAAATCTTTGCTTGTTTCAATTGCATCAGCGATTGCTTTGTATTTAGAAGCGATGAAACCGTGTAATTTACTTTCAAATGCTAATACTTTGTTAGTAGCAACATCATCAAAGTAACCTTTGTTTGCTGCAAACAAGGTAATTGCCATGTTTGAAACGCTTAAAGGTGCATATTGTGCTTGTTTCATCAACTCGGTAAACATACGACCACGGTCTAGTTGTTTACGTGTTGCTTCATCCAAATCTGAAGCGAACTGCGCAAACGCAGCCAATTCACGATATTGCGCCAATGCCAAACGTACACCGCCACCCAATTTCTTGATGACTTTAGTTTGTGCAGCACCACCCACGCGAGACACTGAAATACCAGCGTTAATCGCAGGACGGATACCAGCGTTGAACAAGTCAGTTTCCAAGAAAATCTGACCGTCAGTAATAGAAATTACGTTTGTTGGTACGAATGCAGAAACGTCACCAGCAGCGGTTTCAATCACTGGCAATGCAGTCAATGAACCGGTTTTGCCTTTAACAGCGCCGTTAGTGAATTTCTCTACATACTCTTCGTTTACACGTGCAGCACGCTCTAACAAACGTGAGTGAATGTAGAACACGTCACCTGGGTAAGCTTCACGGCCTGGTGGACGACGTAATAACAATGAAATCTGACGGTAAGCAATCGCCTGTTTAGTCAAATCATCGTAAACAATCAATGCATCTTCACCGCGGTCGCGGAAGTATTCACCCATAGTACAGCCAGCGTATGGTGCCAAGAACTGCAATGCTGCTGAATCAGAAGCTGCTGCTGCAACTACAATGGTGTAAGCCATTGCGCCGTTTTCTTCCAGTTTACGTACTACGTTAGCGATTGTTGAAGCCTTTTGGCCGATCGCAACGTAGATACAGGTCATGTTTTGACCTTTTTGGTTGATGATGGCATCAACAGCAACCGCTGTTTTACCTGTTTGACGGTCACCAATGATCAATTCACGTTGGCCACGGCCAACTGGCACCATAGAGTCAACTGATTTCAAACCAGTTTGTACTGGTTGTGAAACTGATTTACGTGCAATAACGCCAGGTGCAACTTTTTCAATCTTGTCTGTCATTTTGGCGTTAACTGGGCCTTTACCATCAATAGGCTGACCCAATGCGTTTACAACGCGACCAATTAATTCAGGACCTACTGGCACTTCCAGAATACGGCCGGTACATTTACATACGTCGCCTTCTGTAATGTGCTCATAGTCACCTAAAACCACCGCACCCACTGAGTCACGCTCAAGGTTAAGTGCCAAACCAAAGGTGTTGCCTGGGAATTCAATCATCTCGCCTGACATCACGTTTGAAAGACCGTGAATACGAACGATACCGTCAGTCACTGAAATAACTGTACCTTGGGTACGCGCTTCAGCACTGGTCGAAAAATTTTCTAATCTGCTTTTAATCAGTTCACTGATTTCTGATGTAGATAACTGCATTACTCTGTCTCCTGTGCCTTATGCTGTAAGCGAATAGGCTAAATTTTGTAACTGGCCTTTGATGGATGCGTCTATTACGGTATCGCCAACAATAATTTTGATGCCGCCGATAATTTCTGGATCTACAGAAACAGTGGCTTCAATTTTCTTGCCGAATTTTGCTTCTAAGCGCTTAACCAAATCTTTAGTTTCTGCTGCGCTGATTTTAGCTGCAGCAATAATCTGCGCCTCTAAGGTGCCTTCGTCCTGTGCTTTCAATGCTTCAAATGCACTGTAAATTTCAGGCAAGATAGCTAGACGACCATACTCAACTAAAACTTTGATCAAGTTTTGTCCGTTTTCGTTGAGGTTATCACCGCATACTTTCAAGAAAGTTGCCTGCAAATCAGCGCTCACTACTTTAGGATCTTGAATGTAAGCTTTGATTTGCGCGTCGTTTGCAACGGCAGCAGCAAAACCCAACATCTCAGACCATTTGCCCAGCGCCTTTTGCTCACGGCCTAATTTATAGGCAGCTACAGCATAAGGTCTTGCGATGGTTGATATTTCAGCCATGTGTTTTCCTTTATCTCTGAGCTTTTATCTCTCGGCCTTTAAAGTTCTGCCGCGAGTTTTGACAACAATTCGCTATGTGCTTTAGCGTCGATTTCTTTACGCAAGATTTTTTCAGCACCGGCAATCGCCAATGTAGAAACTTGTGCACGTAAACCTTCTTTTGCACGGTTCACTTCTTGGTCAATCTCAGCTTTAGCGCCTGCAATAATGCGTTCGCCCTCAACCTTGGCATTAGCTTTAGCTTCTTCGATAATTTGCGTACCGCGTTTTTCAGCCTGCGCAACAATCTCGCTCGCTTTGTGTTTAGCTTCAGTCAAAGTCACTTCTGATTTTTTAGCCGCTACTTCTAGAGCACTTCTGCCGTCAGCTGCTGCTGCTAAACCATCAGCGATTTCTTTTTGGCGCGCTTCAATCGCTTTTAACAGCGGCGGCCAAACGAATTTCACTGTGAACCAAATCAACACAGCAAATGCGATAGCTTGTGCGATAAGTGTAAAGTTAATGTTCATTTTTGATCCATGTTGTTAATCATAAAAGCACTAGTCATTAAACCTGCGTTTAATGACTAGTTAGCTTAATTTTGCTTAATTATTTAGCGATTACACTTAATAATGGGTTTGCAAATGCAAACATCATTGCAAGACCAACACCGATAATGAATGATGCATCGATCAAACCTAACAGCAAGAACACTTTACCTTGCAAAGCTGGGATCATTTCTGGTTGGCGAGCAGCGCCTTCCAAGAAACTAGCACACATAATACCGATACCGATACAAGCACCAGCAGCGCCCAAACCAATAATTAAACCAATACCAACGCCTGTGTAGGCTTGAATCAATGCTAATGCATCCATGTTATTACCCTCTCAAAAAATTAAACTTACAATCAAACTACAACTAAAAATAAAACTACTTAATTACATAAACGATACTGCTTAAAACAAATTCAGTTAGTGGCCTTCGTGTGCCATTGCTAGGTAAACCACTGTCAACATCATGAAAATAAACGCTTGGAGCGCCACAATCAGAATGTGGAATATTGACCAGCCAGCGCCTAAAATTGCACCTGCAATGGTACCGGTTACGCCTGTTGCCGCCCAAAGACCTAGCAATAAGAAGATAACCTCACCAGCGTACATGTTACCGAACAGACGCAATGAGTGTGAAAGTGGTTTTGAAATGTATTCAATCATGTTGAACAAAAAGTTAGCTGGCCATACCCAGATTTTGCTGCCGAACGGCGCGCAGAAGATTTCGTGAATGAATCCGCCAAAACCTTTTACTTTGATTGCAAAGAAAATCATCAGCACCCATACAGATAATGCCAATGCAAATGTGGTGTTAATGTCTGAAGTTGGTACCGCGCGCCATTTAGCGTCAGGGCCGCCAAAGAATGAAACGATGCCTGCAACCCAGTCAACTGGTAAAAAATCCATGGAGTTCATTGCGAACACCCATAAAAAAACCGTCAAAGCAGTTGGAGCAATAAAACTGTGACGGTTACCGTGGAATATGTTTTTGACTTGGTCATCAATAAAGCTGAACACCAACTCTACAAACGCTTGACCCTTACTAGGAACGCCTGCTGTTGCTTTACGTGCCACTAGCCAAACCAAACCCATGACTAAGAAACCAAGTGCCACTGACATGACAAAAGTGTCTACGTGCAAAGTCCAAAAACCTGCGCCGTCAGCCACTGGCTGCGCGTTAAAACTTAAATGGTGCTCAATGTAACCTGACGGTGTAAGAGCATGTTCAGCGTGATGTGCGTTGTCTGCGTGTTCTGTAGCCATAATCCAATATTTTCTAAAATCGATTTTTTAAATTACACGTTTAACTTACTGAGGGCCGCGCCTGAAAACAGAGCAGCAGCCGCCAAACCCGCAATCAGTGCAAACGGCACCAACTGCTTGAAAACTACAAAAGTGATAAGCAAAAGTACGATTATCACTAAAATCTTTACTGCTTCCGCTTTCAGCAAATTAATTAAAATTGCTGATGGGTCGGTATTATTTTTGCCACGGCTTGCTACTTTAGATGCAATGTAAGCACCAATAATGACGCTTGCCCCACCTAAAACTGCGGACAAAGCTGCATTAGCACCTGACAAAATAAATGCCACCACTGCTACTGCCAAGGTGGCAATACACTGAATTTTAAGCATTTTACTAAAAACATCTGCTGTGTTTGATGTAGACAATGGCTTAAATCC
>NCHI01000199.1 GCA_002281815.1 Methylotenera sp. 24-45-7 | reverse complement strand
TGTCCCAAGCATTAGCTGTGTAGCTATCTGCACTTGGTACACCTACAGCTGAAGTAACATCATATGATGCAGCTGAAGCCCAAACTTTACCAGCTACATCGCCAGCAAATTCGTATTGTGCTTTACCTTCAAAACCGAAACGGTCTTGATATAAAGTTTCACCTAAACCACTGTTAGAAACTTGGTTTGGGTTGGTAATACCAGCAGTGAAGCTGAAGCCATTCCAGTTAGGTGATGTGTAAGCAATTTGGCCTTTCCAAGCTGCGTAGATGTAACCGGTACCGATACCACCTAAAGTAGTTGCAGTACCTGAGCTAGCAGCACCGCCACCAACGCCTAACAACGTCATGTCGTTCAAGATAGCCTCTTGAGCGAAAATACCGATGTCTTTACCTAATTTGATAGAACCCCATGATTTGTCACCGAAAGTGATAAATGCTTGACGGTTCAATGGAGTGTTAGCATCACCAGCTGCACCATTGTCAGAAACGTTTGGTTGGAAGCTGATAGTGAAAGCAACGTCTAAGTCATTTTGACGTGTTTTACCTGAAAAGCCTAACCATGCTGGTAACAAACCAGTGTTAATGCTTTGTGTGTTTTTTTCACCAGCTGCATCAGGAGTAGCTGCAATACCACCAGTAACTACACCTTTAGCACGGTCAGCATCTGTCCATGTAGCATATGCATTCACGTTACCGTTGATATCTAATGTCCAATCGCCAGCTGGAATGATGATACCAGCGTTAGCGCTTGTAGCTGCAGCAACTAATGCTGAAGCAACTGCTTGATTTGTTTGAACTTTATAATATCTATTAATAACTTATTAATATTATTACTTTTTTTATTACCAATGTAATTTTTAAGTGCTTCATTTAAGTTGCCAGGTACTTATTGAGTTAACCAACAAAAGTTGTAAGTTTTGCAAGGTAATCTGACCACCAATTCATCATATTTTTACGTTCTGGAATGTATTGTGCTCTGTTATATGCTCGTCTTGATTGATTGCTTTCTGAATGTGCAAGTTGTTTTTCAATCACATCAGACCTGAAACCATTTTCATTTAATATTGTGCTCGCAACTGCTCTAAATCCATGGACTGTCATTTTTCCTTTGTAACCCAACCAATATAAAGCCTGTATCAATGCATTATCTCTAATTGGCTTATCAGGATTATTTATATGAAAGACGAAGTTCTCACTAGGGTATCTATTCTTAACATGTTTTAGGATTGCTATTGCTTGAATTGAC
>NCHI01000055.1:10912-20365 GCA_002281815.1 Methylotenera sp. 24-45-7 | reverse complement strand
AAAGCCGATGCAAAAAGTCAAAAAGATACTTACGGTGGCACTGGTATTGGCATCGCCATGGCGCCAGTCGTATATAAAGGCAAGGTGATTATTGGTGTTACCGGTGTGGGTTATGGCTTACATGTTGATACACCAAGGTTAGATGCGCCACTGGGTGCAGTGATTGGGGTTAGTGGCTTGTACGGGCGCCCGGGCTTTTTAGCGGCTTATGATGTGAATAGCGGTAAACGCATTTGGCAATTCGATACTATTCCTTCGCAAGGCTGGGAAGGTGTGTTTGCAGAAACTACTTCAGATGGGGTTTCACTGAATCGAGATGTTGCTAAAGAAAAAGCAAGTTTAAAAGATTATCAAGATGCTTGGCGTTACGGTGGGGGCTCGGCTTGGAGCACGCCTGCAATTTGTGATAAAAGCGACACTTTATTTTTCGGTACTGGCAACCCATCTCCGCAAATGAACGACATTTCGCGCCCGGGTGACAATCTCTACACGGTATCCTTAGTCGCGCTGGACACTGAAACTGGCAAACTAAAATGGCATTATCAGCAAGTGCCACATGACTTATGGGGCTACGATTTAGCCAGTCCACCAGTATTGTTTAATTACATCAAAGACGGTAAAAAAATCGCGGCGGTAGGGCAGGCTGGCAAAACCGGCTGGTATTACGTACACGACAGAAGTAACGGTAAATTGCTGATGAAATCGGATGCCTTTGTGCCACAAAAAAACATGTTTACCAAAGCCACCAAAGACGGCGTAGTGTTGTATCCGGGTATTTTAGGAGGCTCTAACTGGAGTCCAAGTGCGCTGGACGAGCAAGCGCAAACTAGTTTTGTGGCTGGTATTCATGCGCCGATTAAATATACCTTGGTTGAAGAGCCAGCTAAAGACGGTTTGCCAGCAATCCGCTACGCCTCATCTGAGCCTACCAAAGACCCGCGCTGGGGTACTTTATCATCGATTGATTTAGCCAGCGGTAAAATTAAGTGGCAGGTAAAAACCACCCAGCCACTCATGGGCGGTGTGCTCGCCACACGCGGTGGTTTGATATTTATGGGTGAGGGCGATGGATTTTTTAACGCCTATGCCAGCAACAGTGGTGAGCTACTGTGGCAAACAAAAGCCGACGCAGGTGTGAACGCGCCACCGATTAGCTATGAAATCGATGGTGAACAATATGTCGCAGTGGCTGCCGGTGGTAACGCTATTTTTGGCTTCACCGCAGGTGATAATGTGCTGGTTTATAAACTTAAAAACTAAGTTTTTAATTATTCTGGGTTTTAATTATTTTGACAGTCATGTTGCAGCGCGTTTTTTTAGTATTGGTGTTGTTGTTTGCAGCGTCCTGTGACCGAGATCCTCGTTACGCGCCGCTACCGAGTACATCTAACGTGGTGATTTTGGGTGACAGCCTCACTTTTGGTACTGGTGCCGCAGAGGGCGAAGATTATGCAACGCTACTGGCAAACAAAACTGGCTGGAATGTGATTAATGCCGGTGTGCCTGGCAATACAAGTGCGGATGCCTTGGAGCGCTTGCCGGAATTTATAGATGCTCACTTGTCTGGCGAACAAAAAATAGATCTGCTGATTGTGGAATTAGGCGGTAATGACTTTTTAAAGCGCTTGCCGCAAGCAGCGCTCGTTGAGAATCTAAAATCGATATTAATGCAGGCTAAAGCAAGCGGCATTCAAACTGCGCTGATTGCGATTCCTGAAGCCAGTCCGGTCGGGGCGGCCTTCGGTACTTTATCTGATCATCCGCTCTACGAAGCGTTGGCTAAAGACACAAATACCCCGCTATTAACGGACGTGTTTACCAAAGTGCTGAGTGATAATAAGCTCAAAGCTGACCCGATACACCCTAATGCAGCGGGTTATCAAGTGGTGGCTGAAGCAGTGCAGCAAGCGCTAACGGAGTTAGGCTTGCTGGCGCAACCATAAAACTGAGCGCGCTAAACACATTAGCGATGCTTGATTTTTAAATAAAGTACTGTGCAAGCAAGTATGAGTGTAATGGCGTTCGCTGCAATAATCGGCAAGCTGTTAATCATAAAACCATATATTAACCAGCCGAATACGCCTAAGCTAAACAAGCTGTACATCGGCAAAGAAATGCCAGATAAGTCTTTAGTTTTTAAAGACTTATGCGCTTGTGGCACAAAAGCAATGGTGGTGAGCAATGCTGAGCTATAACCAATTAAATCTGTTGTGTTCATATCTGTTGAATGCAGCGGTTTATTGGCGCGATTGAAATAATCGCTGCGCAGGCATGACAATCAATAACGCTGCAATACCTGCCACAACGCCAAATACGCCATCAAGTAAAGTTGGCACTAGCCATTGCAACCAAGCTGCGCTTAAGCCTGCGGCAAGTTGTTCTATCCCATGGTGAACCGCTGGAATACCGTGGGTGAGTATCGCGCCACCTACTAAAAACATAGCCGCTGTGCCTAGCACTGATAGCGCTTTCATTAAGTAGGGGGCAAACTTCAAAATAGCGAAGCCAAATTTACGCTTAATTGCCCCAATGATTGTTTGCGCCTGACATTGCGCTAAATAGAGACCACCATCATCAAGCTTAACAATAGCGGCAACCAAGCCATATACGCCTACGGTCATAATTATGGCAATGCCAACCAGTACCATGACTTGATTGCTAAAGCTGACGCTGGCAACAGTGCCCAAGGTAATGACAATAATTTCTGCCGATAAAATGAAGTCGGTGCGAATTGCGCCCTTAATTTTTTCTTTTTCTAAATCATCTGCCAAAATTTCAGTCGGGTTGCTTGTTTGCTGTGGATCTAAATGTTTAGGTTCTGCATGATGAAAATACTGATGGTATAGCTTTTCTACGCCTTCAAAACATAAAAACAAACCGCCTAACATGAGCAAAGGAATCACCGCCCATGGTGCCAAAGCGCTAATTGCCAATGCGGCTGGTACTAAAATGACCTTGTTGAGCATAGAACCTTTGGCTACCGCCCAAACCACGGGTAATTCACGGTCTGCATTCACACCGTTCACCTGCTGGGCATTCAGCGCCAAGTCGTCACCCAGTACGCCAGCAGTTTTCTTGGCAGCAACTTTGGTTAATACGGAGACATCGTCGAGTATGGTTGCGATATCATCTATCAGTGTTAAGAGGCTGGCACCGGCCATATATGTTCATTCCTGTATTGAGGTATTGAGTGCGTGAATTATAACCAATGCAGGTCACAGTCAGGTTTTAAAGTTAAAAATTATTGCCTACTATTTAAATGAATTTATACATGAAGTGAAATATTGACAGGGCTATAATCAAAACATCACATAAACCGTGAGTACTCGCATGAACGATAAAAATACTGAATGGACGCTGGCGATTAAAGGCATGAGTTGTGCATCATGCGTGGGGCGCGTTGAAAAAGCTTTACTGAAAATCGAAGGGGTCGTTAGTGCCGAAGTGAATTTGGCACTTGAGACTGCTTTAGTCACTGGATCATCACAAGCGCTGAATGCGGAACAGTTGGTTGCCGCTGTGGCTGCTGCAGGTTATCAGGCGCAGCTGATTAATTTGGATGAGCCACATACTGAAGTTGTCAGCGATACTGCCACAGCGGTTTATAGCTGGTGGCCAGTGGCGGTAGCGGCTTTATTATCATTACCACTCACCTTGGGTATGGTGGCAGATTGGCTAGGCTTGCAGTTTTGGCGCGGCCATATTGCTGGCTGGCTGCAATGGTTGCTTGCAACACCAGTACAGTTCTGGCTAGGTTGGCGTTTTTACAAGGCTGGCTGGTATGCGCTAAAAGCCGGCGCTGGCAATATGGATTTATTAGTCGCTATCGGTACTTCTGCTGCTTATGGTTTAAGCGTTTACTTATTGCTCGATACCACACATGATGCCATGCCACATTTATATTTTGAGACATCTGCGATTGTTATCACGCTGGTGCTATTGGGTAAGTGGCTGGAAACACGCGCTAAATCTAAAACCACTGAAGCAATACGCGCATTAAATGCACTTAGGCCTGAGCAAGCGAGTGTGATGCGCGATGGGCAAGAGTTAAAGTTAGCTATCAATGCAGTCAAGTTAGGCGATTTGGTGATGGTGCGCCCGGGTGAACGTATTGCCGTTGATGGGCTGGTAGAGCAGGGCGATAGCCAGGTGGATGAATCTTTAATTACTGGCGAGAACTTACCGGTGGCTAAAAAAATCGGCGATAAAGTCACTGGCGGTGCCATGAATGGGGAAGGCTTGCTCTATGTAAAAACCACTGCCATAGGTGCCGAGTCTGTACTGGCAAGAATCGTCAGATTAGTAGAATCTGCGCAAGCCAAAAAAGCGCCTATTCAGCGACTGGTAGATAAAGTCAGTGAGGTGTTTGTACCCGTGGTTATTGTAGTGGCATTGATTACCTTACTAGCTTGGGGCTTCATTGGCGGTGATTGGCAGGCGGCGATTTTAAATGCAGTCGCAGTGCTGGTGATTGCTTGTCCATGTGCGCTGGGTTTGGCAACTCCCACGGCGATTATGGTTGGCACTGGTGTTGCTGCAAAGCATGGAATATTGATTAAAGACGCCGAGGCGCTGGAGTTGGCGCATGCTGTGCAAACGGTTGCATTTGATAAAACCGGTACGCTGACTGAAGGGCGCCCTAAGCTCATAGAGCTGCTACCAATTTCGGGTGACGATGAACATGATATTTTAATGCTGGCTGCCAGTTTGCAAGCCGGCAGTGAGCATCCGCTGGCCAAAGCGGTGCTGCATGCTGCCCAAGAAAAAGGCTTACAGCTACAAACTGCGCAACATATTCATGCTTTGTCAGGCAAGGGTTTGCAGGGGCAGATAGGAGATGATTTGTTTGTGTTGGGTAGCAGTGCTTTGATGCAGGATTTAGCGCTAGATGTGACAGCTTTTAATACGCGTAGCGCCGAGCTAGAGGCCAAGGGATATAGTATTTCCTGGTTATGTTTTTTGGGCAAAAAACCGCAGTTGCTGGGCTTGTTTGCCTTTGGCGACACATTAAAAGCGAGCGCCAAACAAGCCATTACTAGTTTGCAACAGCAAGCGATTCAAACAGTGCTGATTTCTGGCGACAATCAAGGCAGTGCCTCCAGCGTTGCCAAGCAATTAGGCATTACGAAATTTTATGCGCATGTATTGCCCGAAGATAAAGCCAATATTGTTAAAGCCTTGAAGCAAGGTGGTGGGTTGGTGGCGATGGTTGGAGATGGTATTAACGATGCACCGGCCTTGGCTGAAGCTGATGTGGGTATTGCCATGTCTAGCGGTACTGATGTTGCCATGCATGCTGCCGCGATTACGCTGATGCGGGGCAATCCGGCTTTAGTCGCGGATGCGATTTCAATTTCAAAACTCACCTATGCCAAAATCAGACAAAACCTGTTTTGGGCATTTGTATATAACGTGGTGGGTATTCCGCTCGCAGCATTTGGTTTGCTGAACCCGGTGATTGCTGGTGCCGCCATGGCGTTAAGTAGCTTTAGCGTGGTGACGAATGCGCTGACATTAAGGCTATGGCGTCCGCAAGCGGATAAATGATTTAGTCTTTGCTGGGTAAAATTCGAGTCAGCGTATTATCTTTTTTAAAGTGATGATGATAAAGCGCGGCCAACACATGAATGCCGATTAAGTAATAACCGACAACGCCTATGGTTTCATGTAACTCTTTAAAGGTTTTAGCTAATTCTTTATTCTTGGCGATTAGCGCAGGCAGCTCTGCCCCAAAAAACGGAATCGGTTTTCCTGCGGCACTCAGCGTTAGCCAACCTAATACTGGCAGTACTATCATTAGAGCGTAGAGCGCCAAATGGCCGGCTTTAGCGGTAGCATTTTGCATGCTTGATAAAGCTGGCTGAATGGCTGGGGTAGGTGTGCTAACCCTGGCGTAAATGCGCAAAATAACCAGTAGTAATACACACAAGCCGAGCATGAAGTGCAGCGCTTTTATTGCTTCACGTGGATCGCTGCCTTTGGGGAAAAGCACGCGTAATTCAATGCTGGCATACACCGCAGCCATCAAAATAAACATTAGCCAGTGTAAGGCGATTGATAATGACCCGTAACGTTCAGTTGAGTTTTTCCAGCTCATGATAAATTTCCAGCGTTAAATAATGACAATAATGTACGTGATTCAGCAATGAAATACAATTTGCAACGTGTATGTGAAGTATGATGATCTAACAGGTTGGTTGGCTCCTCAACCTGGGCTCGAACCAGGGACCTACGGATTAACAGTCCGGCGCTCTACCGACTGAGCTATTGAGGAATCGGTGACTACTTTAATAAAACTGCTTGAAATAAAGCCCTGCAAAAATGCAGGGCTTTGAATTTGGCTCCTCAACCTGGGCTCGAACCAGGGACCTACGGATTAACAGTCCGGCGCTCTACCGACTGAGCTATTGAGGAATCGGTGAAGGCGCTATAATACTTATCGAGCGGGGTTTGGTCAATCATTACTCGCTAAAATATAGGAAATTTAATGAAAAAAAATAAAAAAATTTGGATAGGATTTTTAGCAGTAATTAGCCTGTTGATTATTCTACCTTTTTTTATCCCAGTACGAAGTTTCCTGAATCAGGCAGAGCAAATGTCGAGCAAGCAACTCGGGGTTCCGGTGACCATTGCCGATGGTCATCTAAACTTTTTGCCAACGCCAAGAGTGGTGATCACCGACATTCAAGTGGGCAACCAGCAAGACATTAATATTTCTCGAGTGGTAGTAGTGCCAACACTAGCTAGCTTGTTCTCTTCGACAAAAGTGATTGAAATTAAAATTACAGAACTTGCACTCAAAAAAGCGGCTACAGACTTTCTTTTAGAATTAACCGCCAATAAAAAAAATGCTGCTGATACGGTAACAGCAGTGAATGTAAATAAAATCACCATTCAAAAGTTGCAGCTGGATTGGCCTAAGCTAAAGCTACCCACCTTAAGTTTGGTATTGAATCTAGGTGCTAATAATCAATTGGACTCAGCGCAGGTGAACACGCTGGATGGCAAAGTTGTCGCCGATGTTAAGTCTGAGGGCGCGGAGCATGTGTTGGTGATGAATGTCGACCAATTTAAATGGCCAATTGGTTTGCCGTTATTTATTGATAAAGCCAGACTTGATATGCGACTTAAAAATAACGCGCTGGATATTTCTAATATTGATATCACCATGTATGACGGAAAAATCAATGGTAAAGCGCATTTGTTATGGGATAAAAATTGGCGCATGAATGGTGATCTAAAAGTCTCTCAATTATCTGTACAGCAGCCGAGCCGATTAGTCAGTCAGAAGATCTATTTAAGTGGTGCCTTAAATAGTCAGGGCAAGTTTTCGGCCAATGCAAAAAATGCGTCCGCACTTGCAGATAATTTACGTGCAGATTTTAAATTTTCTGTCAGTAATGGTGTTTTGCACGGCTTGGATTTGGTTAAAGTTGCAAGCTTGATGACTAAACAAAGCAGCGGCGGCCAAACGCAATTTGACCAATTTTCTGGCTTGCTGCAAGTAACAGGTAAGCAATATCATCTGCAGGATTTGAAAATCAGCTCAGGGTTATTAGTCTCAGATGGACAAGTCAAAATCAAACCCAATAAAGAACTCGACGGTACTGCGGTCGTGGAATTGAAAAATAGCGCGAGTTTAGTGGGTATTCCCTTGGATATTGACGGTACCGTGAGCGACCCCTTGGTGATGCCGTCTAAAGCAGCCATGGCAGGAGCTGTGGCAGGCACAGCAATACTGGGGCCTGGGCTTGGTACTAGTTTAGGAATGAAAGCGGGTACAGCCGTAGAAAAGTTTAAAGGCTTGTTTGATGGGGAGTGACTGTAAAAACCGTCGGTCTCGCCCGACAATCGAGTTTCTTTCTTTTGCTTAGCCAAAAGAAAGAAACCAAAGAAAACGAAGTTTCAGTGCAGACTAACCTTTAGGTTGTGTCGTAGCTAAGAGATTTTAATCCTTTTAACTCAAAGCCCGTTCAATCCTATCCAGCGCATTACGCAAATTATCCATTGATGTTGCAAATGAAATACGGAAATAGCCTTCAGCGCCAAATGCTGAACCAGGTACGACTGCCACATCAAATTGCTCAAGTAAATATTCAGCTAATGCCATATCGGTTGCGGTATTGATTTTACCGGCTTTAAATAGCGCATCAATCGCACCGCGTGCATCTGGGAATGCATAAAATGCACCGCCAGCCATCAGGCAGCTTAATCCAGGCATGCTGTTAAAACGATCTACCACGTATTTGTGACGTTCACGGAACGCGGTCACCATCGGTACGATGCAGTCTTGTGAGCCTTCTAAAGCCGCTTGCGCAGCCACTTGTGAAATTGAAGTTGGATTGCTGGTAGATTGCGATTGCAGAATTTCCATGGCTTTAATAATGTAAGCTGGGCCTGCCGCATAGCCGATACGCCAACCGGTCATTGAGTAAGCTTTTGAAACACCGTTGAGCACGATGCAGCGGTCTTTTAATGCTGGAGTGGCGTTCAAAATGTTGTAGAACTTGTCACCGGTAAGGTTCACGTGTTCGTACATATCGTCTGTAGCTACAAACACGTGAGGGTGTTTCAGCAATACTTCACCCAATGCTTTTAACTCATCTAGTGTGTAAACAGCGCCCGTCGGATTCGACGGTGAGTTAATCATGAATAATTTTGTTTTTGGGGTAATCGCCGCTTCCAGTTGTTGGGCTGTGAGTTTAAAGCCTTGCTCAATACCGCACTGAATAATGACGGGTGTTGCTTCAGCCACCAAGGCGATGTCTGCATACGACACCCAATATGGTGCTGGCACGATGACTTCATCACCTTTGTTTAAAATTGCCAGACATAGATTAAATATGGTTTGTTTGCCACCTACGCCAGCGATGACTTCGTTGAGTGCATAGTCAAAACCGTTTTCGTTTTTAAACTTATTAACGATAGCTTTTTTAAGACCTGGAATGCCGGAAACCGGTGTGTATTTGGTAAAGCCGGCATCAATGGCTGCTTTGGCTGCATCTTTAATGTGTTGCGGTGTATCAAAGTCTGGCTCGCCAGCGGCTAAACCAATAATGTCGCGTCCTTCAGCTTTGTATTTACCAGCTTTTGCAGTAATAGCGAGTGTTGGAGATTCTTTGATAGATTGAACACGGAGTGATAAAACTGATGACGGGTTTGCCTGACCGGCTGATGACGTTGCCAAAATATGCTTCCTTAAAACAATTTGTATGCAAATGATTGAATAGGCGACATTTTACGCATAAAAATCACGAATAGGAATAATTATCAGATGGCAATTTAAGGCGGTAATTAAAAATAAAAAAGCCCCGAATCAGTCGAGGCTTTTTAAAATTTAACACCCTAGGTGGCTAAATCAGCATTCGCTTGAGCAGCCGATAAGCAGATTAAACTCTTCGGCAATGTCTTTGCTAATGTTACTCAAAGCCAAATTAATGCTACGCACAGTTT
>NCHI01000055.1:0-10839 GCA_002281815.1 Methylotenera sp. 24-45-7 | reverse complement strand
CCAGTTTCTTTATCGCCCGCAGATTGGGCAATTACGCCCAAGCGTATAAGCGAGTCTGTGTTGGTAGGGTCTAGGGCTACTGATTGTTCAAAAGCTTTTTTTGCCTCATCATTTTTGCTTAGGTTTTCGTTGGCTACCCCTAACTCATACCAAGCATCGGTATTTTTAGGGTCGATGGCTATCCATTTTTCAGCTACCTGCGCTAGTTTTGGCCAGTCAGCGTTTAATTCCGGAATGGCAATTTGCATAAAAAATGGCTTGTTATTGTCTTCTTCTTCCCAAAACGTTTTACCCTCGATAGGAAATTTAGTTTCTACCGGAAGTTTTTCTAAGTCGGCTAGCCATTCAATAGGTAAAGAGTAAAAGTAAGCAGGGCGGCCAGGGGTTTTGAAAGTATTGATGCCTAGCAGATTACCTTGCAAGTCAAAAATGCCGCTACCACTTGCGCCCATTAAAAATTTGGCACTGCTTCTAATCACTCTGCCACCATCGTAGTCGTAAGTGGTTTTAATGACCCCAGCAGAAGTTAAAGGTGAAGGCACGCCATTAGAGTGGCCAATTGCCAGCACCTCTTGCCCTCTTTTAATATTTTCACTCTTGCCAATGTTAGCGGCTTTAAAAGGAATCGAATGTGCGGTGACTAGACACAAATCATGATAACGATCTGCCTGCACGGATACGATATCGTATGAATCTTCACCGCGTGAAATCCACGGTTGTTTGGTTTTGCGGAATATATGGCAATTTGTAATCACTTTGTTTTGCGCTACCACAACACCTGAACCGTAGGAAACTCCGCCAGTATCTGTGTAACCGCGTATCATCACCACCGCTTGTAAGGCATGTAATACTTTTTCTTGATCCAGCGCCAGGGCTGGTTGTATATAGCTCAATAATGCTGCAAGCAGAATGAATCCGCGCATAAGTGTCTCCAAAACTAAAGGGCAGGGTTTAAATTTAAATCACGACACAAGTTTGTTGTGCGATGGATTTATTGTTTTTCTATGTTTAGTGACTGCATATTATTTGCAAAGTTCTAGCAGATTTTATGCAATTTGATTTGGCGAATAAATCTAACGTTAATTGTTGACTTTGCTGGTAAAATTTGTGGTTAATTTATTTCAAAAAGCGTCACGTGTTCGTTACTTTCCCAAATAGTAAATATCAGCTTCATCAGCCGTTTCCGCCCGCGGGAGATCAGCCACAGGCGATCGACAAGCTTACCCAAGGGGTGAACGATGGATTGAAGTTTCAAACCTTACTGGGCGTAACCGGCTCTGGTAAAACCTACACCATGGCGAATGTGATTGCACGCACCGGCCGCCCGGCGATTGTGATGGCGCCTAACAAAACCTTGGCGGCGCAGTTGTATAGCGAGTTTCGCGAGTTTTTTCCCAATAACTCGGTCGAGTATTTCGTGAGTTATTACGACTACTACCAGCCTGAAGCCTACGTGCCGTCGCGCGATTTGTTCATTGAAAAAGATTCCAGCATCAATGAGCATATTGAGCAGATGCGTTTATCAGCGACCAAAGCGCTGTTAGAGCGTGAAGACAGTATTATCGTCGCAACCGTATCGGCTATTTATGGTATTGGTGATCCTGCGGATTATCATGGCATGGTGCTACATGTAACCCAAGGTGAGAAAATCGCACAGCGCGATATGATTACTCGCTTGATAGGCATGCAATATGACCGCAACGAATTTGATTTTTCACGCGGTACTTTCCGTGTGCGTGGTGATGTGATTGATGTGTTTCCGGCAGAAAATAACGAAACTGCGGTGCGTATATCGATGTTTGATGACGAGGTTGAATCGATTACTTTGTTTGACCCGCTGACCGGGCAAATTTTTAACAAAATTCCACGCTATACGGTTTATCCGTCCAGTCACTATGTAACACCGCGTGAAACTACAATTCGCGCCATGGAAAAAATCAAACACGAGTTAAAAGACCGTGTGGATTTTTATATCAAAACCGGCAAGCTGGTAGAGGCTGCACGTATTGAGCAGCGCACACGTTTTGACCTAGAGATGCTCAATGAAATTGGCTTCTGCAAAGGCATTGAGAATTACTCGCGCCATTTGTCTGGTCGCAACCCGGGTGACCCACCACCGACGCTGATTGATTACTTGCCTGATAATGCATTGATGATTATCGATGAAAGTCACGTTACCGTGCCGCAAGTCGGCGGTATGTACAAAGGTGACCGTTCACGCAAGGAAAACCTGGTTGATTACGGCTGGCGTCTACCTTCAGCCATGGACAATCGTCCACTTAAGTTTGAAGAGTTTGAGCGCATTATGCGCCAAACCGTGTTTGTATCAGCAACACCTGCGGATTACGAAAAAAACCATCAGCAACAAGTGGTGGAGATGATTGCACGCCCAACCGGCTTGATAGACCCGGAAATTGTTGTGAAACCTGCTGATACCCAAGTAGACGATTTGCTGGGTGAGATTAAAAAACGTGTGGATGTTGGCGAGCGTGTGCTGGCAACCACTTTGACCAAGCGTATGGCGGAAGATTTAACCGATTATTTAAGTGAGCATGGCGTTAAAACTAGATATCTGCACAGTGATATAGACACCGTAGAGCGTGTAGAGATAATCCGTGATTTACGCTTGGGTGAGTTTGATGTGTTGGTTGGCATCAACCTGTTACGTGAAGGTCTGGATATCCCCGAGGTGTCTCTAGTCGCGGTGCTGGATGCTGACAAAGAAGGCTTTTTGCGCTCTGAACGCAGCTTGATTCAAACCGCAGGCCGTGCTGCGCGTAACCTGAACGGGCAGGTTATTTTTTACGCTAACCGGATTACCCGCAGCATGAAACTGGCGATGGACGAAACCGAGCGCCGTAGAGGCGTGCAGATTGCGTTTAACACCGCGCATGGCATCGTCCCCAAAGGCATCAACAAGCGCATCAAAGATATGATTGATGGCGTATACGACAAAGACGAAGCCTTGCGTGAACGTAAAGCGCTGCAAGATCAGGCGAATTATGAGTCATTGAGTGAGAAACAAATCACCAAAGAAATGAAGCGTCTGGAAAAAGCCATGCATGATGCGGCTAAAAATCTGGAATTTGAAAAAGCCGCTGACTTTAGAGATCAGCTCAAAAAGCTCAGGGTTAAGTTTTATGGGGCTGAAATGCCGGATGTGGTTTAAGGCATTAGGAATTTAAAAAAATAATTAGCCACAGATAAACACGGATAAGCACGGATATACCTAGAACCTGAAATCGTCATTCCGGCGAAGGCCGGAATCCAGCCAGGGCAAATGCAAAGCTGTGAAGAAATAGTTAACCGCACGTAATTCTTAACGTTTTTATCTTTGTGTATCAGTGTTCATCTGTGGCTAACAAATTTTCAAACAAAACAATTGATTTCATTAAATATTGTTTGATTAGTGCAGCAGTTTTGACTATAATCCCGCGCTTGCTTGAACCAATGTGTTCAGCAAGCATTTTTTTACCTTGTCACACTGCATGTTAGCAGGTGGCTTTTATCCATAAGGAGTGTCTATGAGACATTATGAAGTAGTATTTATCGTCCATCCGGACCAAAGCGAGCAAGTGCCTGCGATGATCGAGCGCTATCGCGCACTGATCACCAGCAACGGCGGTGCAATTCACCGTTTAGAAGACTGGGGTCGTCGTCAGTTAGCTTACCCAATCCAAAAAATTCACAAAGCACATTACGTGTTAATGAATATCGAATGCAACCAAACAGTTTTAGAAGAGTTAGAGCATGGCTTCAAGTTCAATGATGCAGTATTGCGTCATTTAACAATGGCTACTAAAACTGCTGTGACTGCACCTTCACCAATGATGAAAGAAGAGAAATCTAAATCAGTATTGAGTAAAGACGCAGCACCAGCACCGGCAGCGCCTACAGAGGCAGCCGCAGCTTAATTGAATAAGCTGGTGCTTCAGGCTGAAGTGGTTCAAATTGAGCCGCTACGCTACACACCAGCAGGTATACCGTTGTTAAGTGTTGTTTTGCGACATGCTTCAGAACAAACAGAAGCTGGCATGAAGCGAAAAGTGGAATGTGAAGTCAATGCGGTTGTTTTAGGCGACTTAGCATTACAGGGTTTGAAAATCGGAGCGCAAATTGTAGCGCTGGGTTTTTTAGCTAAACGCAGTCTCAAAAGCACACAACTGGTCATGCATATTAACGAAATAAAAATTATGTAAGCACAGCTTACATAAACTAAAAAGTTTAGGAGTTTAAAATGGCAAGAGATATGTATAAACGCCGCCGTTACTGCCGTTTTTCAGCAGAAGGCATTAAAGAAGTAGATTACAAAGATGTAGATCTGTTAAAAGATTTCATCTCTGAAAATGCAAAAATCATCCCAGCACGTATGACGGGTACTAAAGCACGTTATCAACGTCAATTGACATCAGCGGTTAAACGCGCACGTTTCTTGGCTTTGTTACCATACACTGACAAACACCCAGGCTAAGGAGATATAGAATGCAAGTTATTTTATTAGAAAAAGTTGGCAACCTTGGTGGGTTGGGTGACGTAGTTAAAGTTAAAGATGGTTTCGGCCGTAACTTTTTGATTCCACAAGGCAAAGCAAAACGTGCAACTGAAGCTAACAAAGCTGAATTCGCTGCTCGCCGTGCTGAGTTAGAGAAGCAACAAGCTGCTATTTTGTCTGCTGCGCAAGCACGTGGTGAAAAATTAGCTGGTTTTGTAGTAACAGTGACGCAAAAAGCTGGTGTTGATGGCCGTTTATTCGGTTCAGTAACCAATGGTGACATCGCTGAAGCGTTAGTTGCAGCTGGTCATGAAGTGGTTAAAGCTTCAATCCGCTTGCCTAACGGCCCGTTGAAAACGATTGGTGACCATGCAGTTTCAATCGCATTGCATCACGATGTGGTAGTTGATATCACGGTAACTGTGGTTGCAGAGGCGTAATCACTTAAATATCTGTTGATATTATGTGACTTAAAAAAGGCTACTTCGGTAGCCTTTTTTATTTTTTGCCCAAGGTTTAATTGAGTATAATTAGCCCCATGAGCGATGAACAATTAGATGCATTAAAAACCCCACCCCATTCGGTAGAAGCCGAGCAATCGGTCATTGGTGGCCTACTCTTAGAAAATGAAGCGCTAGATAAAGTCGCTGATATTTTGAGTGCCAAAGACTTTTACCGCCACGATCATAAGCTGATATTTCAACATATCTCCAAACTGATTGAGCACAATAAACCAGCCGATATTGTCACCGTGGCTGAATCTCTGGAAAACTCAGCAGAGCTATCTAGCATAGGCGGCATTGCTTATTTAGGCGCTTTAGCCCAAAACACACCAACCGCTGCCAACATTCGCCGCTATGCAGAGATTGTGCATGAGCGATTTGTGATGCGCCAGTTGGTTATTGTGGGTTCCGGTATTGCGGAAAGCGCCTACATGCCCAATGGCCGTGATGCGCAGCAGTTGCTGGACGAGGCCGAGGCCAAAATATTTCAAATTGCCGAGGGTGGTAAGAAAAGCTCTGAAGGTTTTACTGATATTAAAGTATTGCTGCCACAAGTCGCAGACCGTATTGACCAATTATTTTCACGCGATAATCCATCGGACGTTACGGGCATTCCTACTGGGTTTTCAGATTTAGACTCCATGACATCAGGCTTGCAGGGTGGTGATTTGATTATCGTCGCCGGCCGTCCTTCTATGGGTAAAACCGCATTTTCATTAAATATTGCCGAAAACGTGGCCTTGGATAGCGGCTTGCCGGTTGCCGTATTCTCTATGGAGATGGCAGGCACGCAGCTTGCCATGCGTATGATCGGTTCGGTAGGGCGCTTGGATCAGCACCGCATGCGCACCGGCAGGCTGGAAGATGAAGACTGGGAAAAGCTTACCACTGCTTTAGGTAAGCTGAATGAAGCGCCTATTTTTATCGATGAGGGCGCAGGGTTGAGCAGCTTTGACGTGCGTGCCAGAGCGCGCCGTTTGCACCGTCAGACCGGAAAGCTGGGTTTGATTGTGGTCGACTATCTGCAATTGATGGCAGCGCCCGCCGGCAAGCAGGGCGAAAACCGCGCAACAGAGATTTCTGAGATTTCACGTTCCCTAAAAGCGTTAGCCAAAGAGTTGGATGTGCCGGTGATTGCACTATCGCAGCTTAATCGCAGCGTGGAGCAGCGTCCTGACAAGCGTCCGGTAATGAGTGACTTGCGTGAATCCGGTGCGATTGAGCAAGATGCTGATGTAATATTGTTTATATATCGCGATGAAGTGTATAACCCGGATAGCCCGGATAAAGGTACTGCCGAGATTATCATTGGTAAGCAACGTAACGGCCCAATTGGCCGCGTGCGCTTGACCTTCTTAGGGCAACATACACGCTTTGAGAATTTTGCTGGCTCTGGCCACATGTCAGACGAGTACTAGATTTAGTGATGCGTCCGATTGTTGCAACCATTTCCCAAAGCGCTTTACAGCACAATTTATCCGTCGTTAAAAAGCATACGCCAAACGCCAAAGTGATGGCCGTGGTGAAAGCCAATGGCTATGGCCATGGCTTATTGAATGTTGCGCATAGCTTGCATGCAGCAGAAGGCTTTGCAGTCCTCGGTATCAGTGAAGCAATTACACTGCGAGAGGCTGGCTTTAAGCAAGCCATCCTGTTGCTAGAGGGCGTGTTCAATGCATCTGAGCTAACGGCTGTTGAAAATTATAATTTAGATATTGTTGTGCATTCTAAATATCAACTAGAAATGTTAGTTAATGCCAATATGCGCCACGCTGTGCATGTGCATCTGAAAATGAATACTGGTATGAACCGTTTAGGGTTTGCACCGCAAAATTATGCAGCGGCCTATCATGCGCTTGCAAGTCATCATCATGTTGCAGGTGTTACCTTGATGACACACTTTGCAACAGCTGATAACGCTCAAGGCATTGCTGCACCGCTGGATTTGTTTCAACACACAATTCATGACTTACCCGATAATTTGCCGATTTCTTTGGCTAACTCTGCCACTATTTTGCGTTACTCAGACTTAACTGCCGATTGGGTAAGGCCAGGCATTATGCTCTATGGCGCCAGTCCAGTGAGTAATGTGCCAGCTACTGACTATGGTTTACAGCCGGTGATGCAGTTGCGAAGTGAAATCATTGGTGTGCAAACGCTGGCCGTTGGCGATAGCTTAGGCTACGGTAACCGCTTTACTGCTGATAAAAATATGCGTGTCGGCATCGTAGCTTGTGGCTACGCCGATGGCTATCCAAGGCAAGCTGGTTTATTAGGTGGTGAATATCCAACAATCACCCCGATTGCTGTATCAGGCAGGGTGACAAGCACGCTAGGTCGCGTGTCTATGGACATGCTATTTTGTGACCTAACAAATATCCCAGAAGCCGATATCGGTAGTGAAGTCGAGTTATGGGGTAATCAAATTGCGGTAGATGCGGTGGCTGACGCTGCAGGCACGGTGGGGTACGAATTGCTATGTGCAGTTTCGCCGCGTGTACCCGTTCAATTGGTGGATTAATGGCAAAAGCGAAAACAATTTATTCATGTACCGAATGTGGTGCACAAGAGCCTAAATGGCAGGGGCAATGTCCTAGCTGTATGGCTTGGAATACTCTAGTAGAAAGCATTGCTGAAACAGCGACTGCTAACCGCTATGCCAATAAGTTTGATGGGGTTGCACAAAGTAGTGTTTTGCAAAAACTAGCCGATGTAGAAGCCGCTGAAGTGCCGCGCCAGCCTACTGGGGTGAGCGAGTTTGACCGTGTACTGGGCGGCGGCTTGGTCGCAGGCGGGGTAGTGCTGATAGGCGGCGACCCCGGTATTGGTAAGTCTACCTTGTTACTGCAAACCTTGTGCCACATAGGCGCTATGACCACACCTAAACCGCGGAAAGCGATATATGTTAGCGGTGAGGAGTCTGCGCAGCAGATTGCCATGCGCGCCAAGCGTCTTGGTTTGGATGCCAGTCCAATTGATTTACTTGCAGAAATTAATTTAGAAAAAATTCTGGCTACTTTGCAAGCGCATAAGCCTGATATTGCGGTGATTGATTCTATCCAAACGGTTTATTCAGAAGCGTTGCAATCGGCGCCCGGCTCGGTTGCGCAAGTGCGTGAATGCTCTGCCCAATTGACTAGATTAGCTAAGCAAATGGGTATCACCGTGATATTAGTAGGCCACGTCACGAAAGAGGGCGCTTTAGCAGGCCCGCGCGTGCTGGAACACATTGTGGATACGGTGCTCTATTTTGAGGGTGATCCTAATTCCAGCTTCCGTTTGATACGTGCCTTTAAAAATCGTTTTGGTGCGGTAAATGAGTTGGGTGTGTTTGCCATGACTGAAAAAGGTCTGCGTGAAGTCACGAATCCATCGGCTTTATTCCTTTCACATCATAGTGAGCAAGTGGCCGGCTCATGTATCACCGTCACCCAAGAAGGCACGCGTCCTTTGCTAATTGAAATTCAGGCGCTGGTAGATGAAGCGCATGCGCCCAACCCTAAACGTTTGTGTGTAGGTTTGGAGCAAAACCGTTTAGCCATGTTGCTAGCAGTGTTGCATCGTCATGCCGGTATTCCATGCTTCGATCAAGATGTATTTATTAATGCAGTTGGTGGTGTGAAAATTGGCGAGCCAGCAGTTGATTTGGCGGTATTATTTTCTATTGTTTCTTCCTTAAAAAACAAACCATTAGAAAACAAACTTATAGTGTTTGGTGAGGTTGGTTTGGCAGGCGAAGTGCGCCCAGTACAAGGCGGCTTAGTGCGTTTAAAAGAAGCGGCTAAATTAGGCTTCACTAAAGCAATCGTACCTAAGGCTAATGTGCCGAAGCAGGCTATCGAGGGTATTGAAGTAACAGGTGTCGATCGACTGGAACAGGCGCTGAATTATTTACGTCAGCAGTAATTAACTCGCTATCAATACGCTAAACACTATCAATTCTAAATACTGTCAATTAAAGTTGCGCAGTAAACTCCGCTTCTAACGGCACCTTCGATGGTGGCTGGGTAGTCTGGATAAGTATAATCGCCAGCAAAATATAAATTGGGTAACGAGGTGCGGTTAGTAGGGCGCTCTAGTTTAGGTACACAAGAAAATGTTGCACGCTTTTCTGCAATTACTTTATGCCACAAAGGTTTTTGTAATGATGGAAACGCGCGATTCAACTCTTTAGCCACTTCGAAAGCAAGTTCATCTTGGGTGAGTTTTTGATGTTTTCCTTCTGCACTTACTATCACTGCGATGAGATTCTTTTGGTCGCATAAAATACCACGATCAAATACCCACTGACTCGTCGCATCAGTTAAGCCATAGATTGCCGCCGGAAGTTTAGTGTGTGCTGGATACTGTAAATAAATAGTATAAATGGGCTGGTATTGATAGGTCTCGGTTTGTTCACCGACATTACTAAGCTTGGGCAGTTTACTAAGAATTTTGGCAACGCGCACTGGAGATGTGGCAATCACGACATGACTGAACGGGAGTTGCCCGTTACGTGTTTCTACATTAAAACCGTTGTCAGTTTGCGTTACGTTGCGCACACGCTGATTAAACTTAATCGTGCCGCCTTTGTGTTGAATATAGCGCGCTAGTGGTTCAGAGATAATCTGTGACAGATCTTGGCGCGGTAATAAAAAATCGCTGTTATGTTTGCTACCGGAGAATGTATCACGCAACACATTTAAAAATATACGCGTGCTAGCTTTTTCCAAAGGCGTATTTAATGCGGCAAGGCACAGTGGCTCCCATAAATATTGAATTAGTTTTTTTGATTGTAAATTATTAATCAAGAAAAGTACCAGCGGCTTGTCGGCTATGATTTGGTAATCAGTAGTTTGCAAAAAGCGCATGAATTTGATGGCATTAACACGCTCATTGAGGCTCAACCCTTTACAAAAAATCAAGCCAAATAATAAATTCAAGGGTGCAGGTAGAAAATTGATAGATTTAAATTTGAAGGCTGGCATACCTGCGCTGGATTGCATATTAATTTGCAATGGTAATCTCAAGAAAGCCTGTTTTTCATCGACACCGGCTTTTTTGAGTAAGGCTAAGGTTTCACTGTAAGCCCCTAGAAAAATATGTTGGCCATTATCTAAAATCTGTAATAAGCCATTAGTTTCAACCGCTACCGAGCGCGCCCGTCCGCCTAGTTGTGAGCTGGCTTCAAACAGTGTCACTTGATAGCCGCGCTCAACCAGTGTGGCCGCAGCACTCAGGCCAGCACAGCCGCCACCGATAATTGCAACATGCGATTTATGCATCATCAGTGCTCACCTATAAAAATCTAAGCCAAGTACTGAATGCTAACCAAAACTTACGTAAATGACCTAGTGAGGTGCGTGCATTCAATACCTTTTCTGCGCCATCAGCTTTAATTTCCCGCAGTAATGAACGGTAAATAGCTGCCATCATTAATCCTACCCGTTGGGACTTTTTGTCTTCAACGGGTAATTCTTGTAGCGCTCGATCGTAATAGTTTTCAGCGCGCTCAATTTGAAACTCCAAAAGCGCTCTTACAGCAGGCGATTCTCGGCTGTGCACAATATCATCTTCACTTACGCCGAACTGCGCAAGGTCATCAAGCGGGATGTAAATGCGGTTTCTGCGTGCGTCTTCACCCACATCACGAATAATATTGGTGAGCTGAAATGCCAACCCTAAATCATGCGCAAACTTAAGCGTTTTGCGATTATTAAAACCAAATATTTGTGCTGATAATATGCCTACTACACTGGCAACCCGATAACAATAGAGTTGTAATTGTTTAAAGTCTTGATAGCGGTTGAAATTTAAATCCATTTCCATGCCATCTATGATTTCAATAAAGTGCGCTTCGCTTAA
>NCHI01000054.1 GCA_002281815.1 Methylotenera sp. 24-45-7 | reverse complement strand
AACATTGATTGCGCCAATCGCGATGGAAGAAGGCTTACGCTTCGCTATCCGTGAAGGTGGTCGTACTGTTGGTGCTGGTGTTGTAGCTAAGATTATTGAGTAATTTTTGTAGTTAAATCAAACGGCAGGGTGAACCCTGCCGTTTCGCTCTTTTGAAAGGCAGTAAAATGACAAACCAAAAAATCCGTATCCGTCTTAAAGCATTTGATTATCGTTTGATTGATCAATCAGCTCAAGAAATCGTAGAAACTGCCAAACGCACTGGCGCGGTTGTTAAAGGTCCAGTACCGTTACCAACACGTATCGAACGTTTTGATATTTTGCGCTCACCACACGTCAACAAAACTTCACGTGATCAGTTCGAAATTCGTACTCACCAACGTTTGATGGATATTGTTGATCCTACTGATAAAACAGTGGATGCATTGATGAAGTTGGACTTGCCAGCTGGTGTTGATGTTGAAATCAAACTGTAATCTTTCAAAATCAACTTTATGTGTTGTTACTTTTGTTTGCCGTACTTGTTGTACTGTCTTTACAAAAGTGCCTAGCCTAAAGTTGATTTAAAAAGCTTGTAAAAGTAAAGCAGTAAAATCTAGTTGTAAATAAATTAGAGGTTCGGTATAATCCGCCCTCTTTCACAGAAGTCGGTCAATTGTAATCGGCTTTTTAACTAAATATAAGGAAACGATCATGAGCTTAGGGCTTATTGGTCGCAAAGTTGGTATGACCCGCGTATTTACCGAAGATGGCGCAAGCATCCCGGTAACTGTGTTGGAAGTTGTGCCTAACCGCGTGACACAGATCAAGACGATCGCAAGCGATGGCTATAATGGCCTTCAACTCGCTTACGGTACGCGTCGTGCTAGTCGTGTAACTAAAGCTTTGGCTGGGCATTATGCCAAGACAGGCTCTGCTGCAGGTGCTGGTATTCATGAATTTTCAGTCGATGGCGACGTTGTAGCTAACTACACCGCAGGTGCAAATATCACTGTTGATATTTTTGAAGTTGGCCAAAAAGTTGACGTTACTGGAACATCTCTAGGTAAGGGCTTTGCTGGTGCGATTAAGCGTCACCACTTTAGTTCTAACCGCGCTTCTCACGGTAACTCACGTTCACATAACGTACCTGGTTCTATCGGTATGGCGCAAGATCCTGGTCGAGTATTCCCAGGTAAGCGTATGCCAGGCCATTTGGGTGCGGTTAAAGTAACTACTCAAAATCTTGAAGTGGTACGCGTTGATGTTGAGCGTAACTTGATTTTGATTAAAGGTGCTATCCCTGGTTCTAAAGGCGGCGACGTTGTTGTACGTCCAGCTATTAAAGCTAAAGCAACTAAGACGCAGGGAGGTTCTAAATAATGGAACTGAAATTAATAGACAAAAACGGTAAAGCCGCTAAAAAAGGCGTAACTGTCTCTGAAGGCACATTTGGACGTGAGTTCAATGAGGCTTTGGTGCACCAAGTTGTGGTTGCTTACATGGCAAATGCCCGTACTGCAACTCGCGCACAAAAAGGCCGTGACACTGTTGCGCATACGACACACAAGCCATACGCTCAAAAAGGTACTGGTAACGCACGTGCGGGTATGACTTCAAGTCCAATCTGGCGTGGAGGTGGTCGTGCATTCCCTAATTCACCTAATGAAAATTTCAGCCACAAAGTAAACCGTAAGGCTTACCGTGCTGGTATGCAAACAATTTTATCTGAGTTGGTACGTCAAGAGCGCTTAAGCGTAGTTGAAGAGTTCAATGTTGATACGCCTAAGACTAAAGCGTTGGCAGAAAAAATTAAAGGCATGGGTTATTCAGAGGGCGTTTTGGTGTTAACTGACGGCTTTGATGAAAACTTATATTTATCTTCACGTAATCTCACTAATGTGATGATTGTTGAAGCGCAATATGCTGACCCAGTTAGCTTGGTGCGTTTCCCTAATGTGGTGGCAACTGCTGCTGCAGTGAAGAAACTTGAGGAGATGCTAGCATGATGAGCGCTATTACTAAAACTCAAGATCGTTTGCTGCAAGTTATCTTAGCTCCGCAAATTACCGAAAAAGCAACTTACATCGCTGACAAACATCAGCAGATCGCATTCAAAGTGCGTACTGATGCTACTAAACCTGAAATCAAAGCTGCTGTTGAGTTGGTTTTTAAAGTTGAAGTGGCTAAAGTTGCCGTAATTAATGTTGGTGGCAAAGTGAAACGTGCAGGTAAGCGCGTGGGTAAACGCAACGACTGGAAAAAAGCTTATGTAAGCTTGAAACCAGGTCAAGAAATTAACTTCGCAGCGGGCGAATAAGGAGAGAAGATATGGCATTAGTTAAAGTCAAACCAACTTCCCCCGGTCGTCGTGGCGTACTTAAGGTGGTAACACCTGATTTGTACAAAGGTAAACCACACGCACCGCTGTTGGAAAGTCAAAGTAGAAACGCTGGCCGTAATAATAACGGTCGTATTACAACTCGTCACCAAGGTGGTGGTCATAAACAGCATTATCGTTTGATCGATTTCCGTCGTAACAAAGATGGTATTCCAGCAAAAGTTGAGCATATTGAATATGATCCAAACCGTACAGCGCACATTGCATTGCTTTGCTACGCTGATGGTGAGCGTCGTTACATCATCGCTCCGCGCGGTATTGCTGCTGGTGCGCAGTTGATTAGTGGCTCAGATGCGCCTATTAAAGTGGGTAATGCAATGCCTTTACGCAACATCCCGGTAGGTAGCACAATTCATTGTATCGAATTGCAACCTGGTAAAGGTGCTCAGTTGGCGCGCTCAGCTGGTACTTCAGTGCAATTACTTGCGCGTGAAGGTAGCTACGCGCAATTGCGTTTACGTTCAGGTGAAGTTCGCCGTGTACACGTTGACTGCAAAGCCACTTTGGGTGAAGTAGGTAACGAAGAGCATTCATTACGTTCTATCGGTAAAGCTGGTGCAATGCGCTGGCGCGGTGTTCGTCCAACCGTTCGCGGTGTGGTAATGAACCCGGTTGATCACCCGCATGGTGGTGGTGAAGGTAGAACAGCTGCTGGTATGAATCCGGTCAGCCCATGGGGTGTTAAAACTAAGGGTTATCGCACACGTAGCAGCAAGCGTACAGATAACATGCGTATTAGTCGTCGTCCGAGAGGCGTAAGGTAATCATATGGCACGTTCACTTAAAAAAGGTCCATTTATTGATGGTCATTTGGCAAAAAAAGTAGAAGTAGCGGCTGCTTCCCGCGACCGTAAACCAATTAAGACTTGGTCACGTCGTTCTACAATTTTCCCAGATTTTATTGGTCTTACTATTGCAATTCATAATGGTAAGCAACACATTCCAGTGTTGATTTCTGAAAACATGGTAGGTCACAAGCTTGGTGAATTTGCGTTAACACGTACATTCAAAGGCCATGCGGCTGACAAGAAAGCTAAGAAGTAGGAGCTGATGATGCAAGTATCTGCAATATTAAAAGGTGTACATCTCTCTCCTCAAAAGGCTAGATTGGTGGCAGACCTCGTACGCGGCAAAAAAGTTGATCACGCACTTAACATCTTGAATTTCACACCTAAAAAAGGTGCTGAGATTATCAAGAAAGTTGTTGAGTCTGCAATCGCTAATGCTGAACATAACAATGGCGCTGATATTGACGAATTGAAAGTTACTTCAATTTATGTTGATAAAGGTATTGTGCTTAAACGTATTCGTCCACGTGCAAAAGGTCGTGCTGGTCGTATTACTAAACCAACCTGTCACATTCATGTGACTGTCGGTAACTAAAGGATAATCATGGGTCAGAAAATTCATCCAATTGGTTTCCGTCTGAGTGTTCAAAAGAACTGGGCCTCACGTTGGTATGCCAATAGCAAAAACTTCCCTGCAATGTTGCAAAGCGACATTAAAGTGCGCGAGTTTCTTAACAAAAAATTAGCCAGTGCTGCGGTTAGCCGTATTTTGATTGAGCGTCCTGCTAAGAATGCAAAAATCACTATCTATAGCGCGCGCCCTGGTGTGGTTATTGGTAAAAAAGGCGAAGACATCGAGTCATTGCGTGCTTCACTTCAAGGTTTGATGGGCGTTCCTGTTCATTTGAACATTGAAGAAGTGCGTAAACCAGAGCTTGATGCGACTTTGATTGCACAATCAATCGCACAACAACTTGAAAAACGTGTGATGTTCCGTCGTGCCATGAAACGTGCTATGCAAAATGCAATGCGTTTAGGTGCACAGGGCATCAAAATCATGAGCTCAGGTCGTTTGAATGGTATCGAAATTGCACGTACCGAATGGTATCGTGAAGGTCGTGTGCCACTCCATACATTACGTGCTGATATTGACTACGGTGTAGCTGAAGCTTCAACTACCTACGGTATTATCGGTATTAAAGTTTGGGTATTCAAAGGTGAGATTTTTGCAGGCAATGCACCAGTTGCGCAAGCTGCTGTTGCTCCAGCTGCTGAACCTGAAAAAAGAGTAAGAAAGGCGAGGGCTAAAGATGCTACAACCGTCTAGACAAAAATACCGTAAGATGCAAAAAGGCCGTAACAAAGGCATTGCAACTACGGGTAATAAAGTAAGCTTTGGTGACTTTGGTTTAAAAGCCATAGGTCGTGGTCGTTTGACTGCACGTCAAATTGAAGCTGCGCGTCGTGTGATGACGCGTCACATTAAACGTGGTGGTCGTGTATGGATTCGTATTTTCCCAGACCAACCAATTTCTAAAAAGCCTGCTGAGGTACGTATGGGTAACGGTAAGGGTAGTACTGAGTACTACGTAGCCCAAATCCAGCCAGGTAAAATGTTGTACGAGATGGATGGTGTAAGTGAAGAGCTTGCACGTGAAGCGTTCCGTTTGGCTGCTGCTAAGTTGCCAATCGAAACCACATTCATGACTCGCCAACTTGGTAGTTAAGGAAAGGTGAGCTAAACATGAATGCAACCGATTTAAGAGCAAAAAGCGTTGATGAGTTAAATGCTGAGTTGATTGAATTGCGCCGTGCGCAATTCTCACTGCGTATGCAATTAGCTACTCAACAATTAAATAAAGTAGATCAGCTAGGTAAAGTACGCAAAGATGTAGCGCGTGTTAAGACTGTATTGGCTGAGAAAGCAAAGCAGGCATAATATGACCGAAACAACAAAAGTAGTGCGTAGTCTCACTGGTCGCGTAGTTAGTGACAAGATGGACAAAACTGTGACTGTTTTAGTTGAGCGTAAAGTGAAGCACCCTTTGATTGGTAAAGTTGTTCGCCAATCTAAAAAGTTTCATGCGCATGACGAAACAAACAGTTGTAAAGAAGGTGATTTGGTAACGATAGTTGAAAGTCGTCCATTATCAAAAACTAAAACTTGGGTTGTTAAACAGGCCTAAGTTAGTATTAAGCGCAATTACCCTTAAAAGTAATTGCGCTAGTGCATTAAGCACTATATAATGTTTTGTTTTTCGGCGAGCGACTTACATAAGTCATAAAGCTCTCGCCCCAATACTGACCGTGGTCTGTCGGCCTAAATAGTTTTTAACTATAAATGGCCGGTGTTGGTTTTAACGGATTAAGTTGGAGATTACTCTCATGATTCAAATGCAATCAAGGCTTGAAGTTGCCGACAATACTGGTGCCCGCTCTGTGCAGTGCATTAAAGTATTGGGTGGCTCAAAGCGTCGTTACGCTGGAATAGGCGATATCATCAAAGTGAGCATCAAAGATGCTGCACCACGTGGTCGCGTAAAAAAAGGCGAAGTTTATAGTGCTGTAGTTGTGCGTACTGCTAAAGGTGTTCGTCGCCCAGACGGTTCTTTGGTTAAGTTCGACGGCAACGCCGCAGTTCTGTTGAATAACAAATTAGAACCGATTGGCACCCGTATTTTTGGGCCAGTGACTCGTGAATTGCGTTCAGAAAAATTCATGAAAATCGTTTCATTAGCACCAGAAGTATTGTAGGAGCTCACATGAGTAAAATTCGCAAGGGTGATCAAGTCATCCTAAATACAGGTAAAGACAAAGGTAAGCAAGGTACAGTGTTGAGTATTCTTGATTCTGGTAAAGTCGTGGTTGAAGGTCTTAACTTGGTTAAGAAACACGCTAAACCAAATCCAATGAAAGGTATTGCTGGCGGCATCATTGCCAAAGAAATGCCTATCGATATTTCAAACGTTGCTTTATATAACAGTGCGACCCAAAAAGGTGATCGCGTAGGCTTCAAAACATTAGATGATGGTCGCAAAATTCGCGTATTCAAATCTAATGGTGAAGCGGTTGACGCATAGGAACAATCATGGCGCGTTTAAAACAATATTATAAAGACTCAGTTGTTAAAGCAATGACTGAGCAATTTGGTTACACTTCAGTAATGCAAGTGCCTCGCATCGAAAAAATCACCTTGAATATGGGTGTGGGTGAAGCGGTTGCAGATAAAAAAGTAATGGAACATGCTGTTGCTGATATGGAAAAAATTGCTGGTCAAAAAGCAATTGTTACTAAGGCTAAAAAGTCAGTAGCTGCGTTTAAAATCCGTGATGATTATCCTGTAGGTTGTAAAGTCACTTTACGTCGTGAGCGTATGTACGAGTTTCTTGACCGCTTGGTTACAGTTGCTATTCCACGTATTCGCGACTTCCGTGGTATTTCTGCAAAATCATTTGATGGCCGTGGTAATTACAACATGGGTGTTAAAGAGCAGATTATTTTCCCTGAAATTGAATACGATAAAATCGATGCAATTCGCGGGATGAATATCACTATCACTACTACTGCAAAAACTGATGAAGAAGCAAAAGCTTTGCTTGCTGCATTTAGTTTTCCTTTCAGGGGTTAAGACATGGCTAAAACCTGTATGACAGAACGCGAAATTAAACGTCGCGCAACTGTAAGTAAATTTGCTGCAAAACGTGCAGCACTTGAAGCTGCAATGAATGATGTGACTGCAACTGCTGAGAGTCGTTTTGAAGCGCGTATGAAATTCCAAGCGCTTCCACGTAACTCAAGTCCAGTGCGTCTGCGCAATCGCTGTGCTTTAACTGGTCGCCCACGTGGTGTGTTTAGTAAATTCGGTATTGGGCGTAGTAAACTGCGCGATTTGATGATGAGTGGCCAAGTGCCAGGCGTCACCAAGGCCAGCTGGTAATAGGAGAATAGATCTATGAGTATGAGTGATCCAATTGCCGACATGTTGACGCGTATTCGTAATGCGCAAATGGTCAATAAAGCGGTTGTAACTATGCCTTCTTCTAACGTTAAGTCTGCTATTGCTAGCGTACTTAAAGATGAAGGTTATATCGAAGACTTTGCTGTTACTAAAGATGGTAGCAAAGCAACATTGAATATTAGTCTTAAATATTATGCTGGTCGCCCTGTTATTGAGCGCATCCAACGTGTAAGTAAGCCTGGTCTGCGTGTTTATAAAGGTAGCCAAGAGATTCCTAAAGTGATGAATGGTCTTGGTGTAACTATTATGTCTACATCTAAAGGTGTAATGACAGATCGTAAAGCTCAAGCTGCCGGTATCGGTGGTGAAGTGCTGTGCGTAGTGGCTTAAGGAGAAGCAAATGTCACGTGTTGCTAAAAATCCAGTAGCTATTCCAGCTAAAGTAGAAGTTGTGTTGAGTGCTGATGCAATCAATGTAAGCGGTCCTTTAGGTAAATTGACTCAAGCTTTGACTTCAGCAGTAGTGCTGAAAAAAGAAGGTGATGCAATTACTTTTGCTGCTGCGAATGATGCTCAACATTCACAAGCTATGTCAGGTACAGTGCGTGCCTTGGTAGCTAATATGGTAAAAGGTGTTTCAGAAGGCTTTACACGTAAATTGACACTGATTGGTGTTGGTTACAAAGCTGCTGCACAAGGCGCTGTATTGAACTTAGAGTTGGGCTATTCACATCCTATTAACCACAAAATGCCAGCTGGCGTTACCGTTGCTACACCTACTCCAACAGAAATCGTGTTGACAGGTGTGGATAAACAGGTGATTGGTCAAGTTGCAGCGCAGATTCGTGCTTACCGTGCTCCAGAGCCATATAAAGGCAAAGGCGTACGTTATTCTGATGAAGTGGTTGCAATTAAAGAAACCAAGAAGAAATAAGGCTTAAAAAATGAACAACGTAAATAATCGCTTGCGTCGCGCACGTAAAACCCGTGCCAAAATTGCAGAGCTAAAAGTTACCCGTTTAAGTGTGCATCGTACTAATACGCACATCTATGCGCAAATTATTGCTGAAACTGGCGATAAAGTAATTGTTAGTGCTTCTACGGTTGAGGCTGACGTTCGTAAGAAAATTAAAAACGGTGGCAACGTTGAAGCTGCTGCTGCAATCGGTAAGTTGATCGCTGAGAAAGCTAAAAAAGCAGGTGTTACTACTGTAGCTTTCGACCGTTCAGGTTACAAATATCATGGTCGTATTAAAGCGTTGGCTGATGCCGCACGTGAAAACGGCTTGTCCTTCTAATTGGTCTGATTGCTTAAGAGGTTAATGATGGCAAAAGAAATTGAACAGCAACAGCAGCAGACTGATGGTTTGCGCGAAAAAATGATTGCAGTTAATCGTGTAAGTAAAACGGTTAAAGGTGGTCGTATTATGAGTTTTGCTGCACTTACAGTCGTTGGTGACGGTGATGGCGCGGTAGGTATGGGTAAAGGTAAGGCACGTGAAGTTCCAGTTGCAGTACAAAAAGCAATGGATGAAGCACGTCGCGGTATGTTAAAAATTAATTTAACAAACGGTACTTTGCATCATGCGGTTACTGGCGTTCATGGCGCTGCTAAAGTGTTTATTCAACCTGCTTCTGAAGGTACTGGCATTATCGCCGGTGGTGCAATGCGCGCTATTTTTGAAGTGATGGGTGTTACTAACGTTGTAGCTAAATGTATTGGTTCTACTAACCCTTACAACTTGGTACGTGCAACATTAAACGGCTTGGAGTCTATGAATACGCCTGCGGAAATCGCGGCTAAACGTGGCAAATCAGTCGAAGAAATCAGAGGCTAATTATGGCTAAAGCAAAAAAAGATGCATCAACTATTAAAGTAACGCTGGTTAAAAGTGTTATCGGTCGTATTGAGGCGCACAAAGCTACAGTTAAGGGCTTAGGTTTGCGTCGCATGCACCACACGGTTGAGTTACAAGATACACCAGCAATTCGCGGCATGATTAATGCTGTGAGCTATCTCGTAAAGGTAGAAGCATAATGCAATTAAATACAATTAAGCCTGCAGAAGGCGCTAAGAAAGAACGTCGCCGTGTTGGTCGCGGTATCGGTTCTGGTTTAGGTAAAACAGCGGGTCGTGGCCATAAAGGTCAAAAATCACGTACTGGTGGTTTCCATAAAGTTGGTTTTGAAGGCGGTCAAATGCCAATTCAACGTCGCTTGCCAAAACGTGGTTTTAAATCAATGACTAAAGCTAATACAGCACATGTGCGTACTAGTGAGTTGGCTCTGATCCCAAATGAAGTGATTGATTTGTTGGCTTTAAAAGCTGCAAATATCGTTTCTGGTACAGTTAAGAACGCTAAAATCTACCTTTCAGGTGATGTAGCTGGCAAATATAACATCCAAGGTCTGCTTTTGACTAAAGGTGCACGTGCTGCTATTGAAGCTGCTGGTGGTAAAGTTCTAGAAGCTGCATAAGAGATACCATTTTGGCACAAGAAGGCTTATTAAAAACAGCGGCAAAAATGGGCGAGCTTAAAAGTCGCCTGTTTTTTGTTTTGGGTGCTTTAATTGTTTATCGCTTAGGTGCGCATATACCTGTTCCTGGTATTGACCCGGAAGTCTTGGCAAAATTATTTGAATCGCAAAGTGGTGGCATTTTGGGCATGTTTAACATGTTCTCAGGCGGTGCGCTATCACGCTTTACAGTATTTGCTTTGGGTATCATGCCTTACATTTCTGCGTCAATTATTATGCAGTTGATGGCAGCAGTATCGCCGCAGCTCGAGCAGTTGAAAAAAGAAGGCGAAGCTGGTCGTCGTACTATTACCAAATATACACGCTACGGCACTGTAGTACTTGCTACATTCCAAGCTTTGGGCATTGCGATTATGTTAGAAGGTCAGCCGGGTTTAGTATTAGATCCAGGCATGGCATTTAGGCTTACAGCAGTGATTACTTTGGTATGCGGCACGATGTTCCTGATGTGGTTGGGTGAGCAAATTACTGAACGTGGTATTGGTAATGGCATTTCTATTATCATTTTTGCGGGTATTGTTGCTGGTTTACCAAGTGCAATTGGCTCTACTGCGGAAATGGTTAACACTGGTGCATTTAGTATTCCTTTAGCATTTTTCTTGTTAGTTGCAACGATCTTGGTAACCGCGTTAGTTGTGTTCGTAGAACGTGGTCAACGCAAGATTACTGTTAACTACGCGAAACGTCAGGTAGGTAATAAAGTTTACGGTGGCCAAACTACGCATCTGCCGATGAAGCTTAATATGGCTGGTGTGATTCCACCTATTTTTGCCTCAAGTATTATTTTGTTTCCGGCGACATTAGCGGGTTGGTTTGGTGGTAGTGAAAGTACATTTTGGTTAAAAGACGTTGCTGCTGCTCTGTCACCTGGTCAGCCAATTTATATCTTATTGTTTGCTGCTGCAATTGTATTTTTCTGCTTCTTTTATACTGCATTGCAGTTTAACCCTAAAGATACAGCTGATAACTTGAAAAAAAGCGGTGCGTTTATTCCTGGTATTCGCCCAGGTGATCAAACAGCAAAATATATTGATCGTATTATGGGTAGATTGACTTTGGTTGGTGCGGCTTATATCACCTTGGTTTGTTTATTACCTGAGTTTTTGATTTTGAAATTTAATACACCATTTTACTTTGGTGGTACTTCTTTGCTGATTATTGTAGTTGTCACTATGGACTTTATGACGCAAGTGCAATCCCATCTGATGTCG
>NCHI01000053.1 GCA_002281815.1 Methylotenera sp. 24-45-7 | reverse complement strand
ACCACCAATACCACCCAACACTTCGGGGCGCATGGTGCGTTTGGCATAAGGCTTGATTTGCTCAACCAGCGCATCGCCCGCTTCAATATCGACCCCTGCATCGCGGTAGCTGATAGATGTTTGATCTGAATTATTGGCGCTCAAGTGGGTTCTCGCTTTCTACTAAAAAGGTATTCTTTGCTTATAATGCTATTTTAACCGAAATGCCCGATTAACCGAAATCGCAGACATGGCAAAATTCAATCACAATCATCAAGTCGCTCTCAAATTAAGGCTAAACCCATGAACAAAAGCACTCATTACGTTTGGTGGCTAGGCGGCCTGTTGGTCTGTGTACTGGTTTATCTACTGGGCCCCATACTCACGCCCTTTTTAATCGCAGCGATTTTGGCTTATGTTGCCAACCCACTCGTCAATAAAGTGAGCGCTTTTCGCATCGGCACCAGCAACACTAAATTTCACTATAGCCCCAGTCGTATCGTAGCCTCACTACTGGTGATGCTACTCATGTTGACTAGCTTAGTATTACTGTTGCTGATTGCAATCCCGTTGCTACAAAAAGAAATTGTGTTGCTGGTAGAAAAAGTACCGGTTTATTTTAACAACCTAACTGTGCTGCTAGACCCGTGGCTACAAAAGCATTTTGGTGTGGCGCTCAATATTGATTATGCGCAAATTCAACAAATGCTGACCGATAACTGGAAAGCCGCTGGGAACTTTGCCAAGCAGTTGTTATTAGGCATAGGCAATCAAGGTATGGTAGTCATTGGCTGGCTCGCCAATCTAATCCTGATTCCTATGGTGCTGTTTTACTTGCTCGTAGACTGGAACAGTATTATTGCTAAAACCGGTCATTTGATTCCCAGAAAATACATCGCAAAAACGCATGAAATCGCTATGGAAGTTGATGCAGTGCTGGCAGAGTTTTTGCGTGGTCAACTCACCGTCATGTTATTAATGAGCGTATTTTACACGGCTGGGTTATGGCTGGTTGGTTTGGAACTAGCGCTGCCCATCGGCATACTTTCTGGCTTGTTAGGTTTTGTACCTTATTTAGGCATCGTCTTAGGGCTAGGCTTGGCTATTCTATCTGGGCTGCTACAATTTGGCACCCTGCATGACCTCATCCCAATACTGATCGTATTTGGCATCGGTCAAGTGATAGAGAGCATGGCACTCACACCTTATCTAGTGGGTGACCGCATCGGCTTACACCCCTTGACTGTGATTTTTGCGCTGATGGCAGGCGGTCAATTATTTGGTTTTGCCGGCGTATTGCTGGCCTTGCCGGTGTCGGCTGCGATTGCAGTGGGTTTCAGGCACGCAAAGAAACATTATTTGAATAGCAGCATTTATAACGGCGCATAAATTGAAGCAATTACTTTTAGACATACAGCCACTCGCGCCACCCTCGCTTACAAACTTTATTCTAGGCCAAAATGCTGAAGCCTTGCATAGCCTGAACATGGCGCTTAGCGGCGATAGTGATGCACGTTTTATTTATTTATGGGGCAGTGCCGGCAGTGGCAAAAGCCACTTGCTGCAAGCCTGTAAAAATCTTGCCCACGCACAAGACTTAGCACTGAGCGTGGTCGATGATGTGCACACCCTAGATGAAGACGCGCAAATTGAGCTATTTAATTACTTCAACCAACTACGCAGTTCAGGCGGGTTTTTAATCACCAGCGGCAATGCAGCGCCAACACAAATGGGGCTAAGGGATGACTTAGCAACGCGCTTGGCTTGGGGATTGGTGTATCAGCTGCACCCCTTGAGCGATGAAGAAAAAGCGCAGGCGCTCAAAACCCACGCCCAAGAGCGCGGCATGAAGTTGCCGAATGAAGTGGTAGATTACTGTTTGCGCTACTTGCGCCGTGATTTACCTACACTCATGGCAGTATTGGACGCGTTGGATAAATGGTCACTTACCGAAAAAAAACCGGTGACAGTGCCAATGCTGAAAAAATTATTACAGTTAAATTTAGAAATCTAGTTTCAAACAGTTCATTGATAGATAAATACTATCCAAAAGGATCCATATGTTACGCATTACTGAAGTTAAGTTGCCGGTTGAAAACGCGCAATCACTCACCCATCAAGCTGATGAAATTAAGGCTGCGTTATTAAAACGTCTCGAAATTCCTGAATCAGATTTAATCCATTTTGATATTTTTAAGCGTGGGGTAGATGCACGTAAATCACATGCGATTTTGTATGTGTATAGCTTGGATGTGGAAGTCAAAAACGAAGCCAAGCTACTCACTAAATTTCGTAAAGATGCGCACATCAAACCTGCGCCAGACACCGAATATAAATACGTCGCACAGAACACTGGCACTGACAAACCCAGACCGGTGATTGTAGGCTTTGGCCCTGCCGGTATTTTTGCCGCACTGATTCTGGCGCAGTCTGGTTTTAAACCCATTGTGCTAGAGCGCGGCAAAGCGGTGCGTGAACGCACCAAAGACACTTGGGGCTTATGGCGTAAAAATGTGCTGAACCCTGAATCAAACGTACAGTTTGGTGAAGGCGGCGCTGGTACGTTTTCAGATGGCAAACTCTACAGCCAGATTAAAGACCCGAAACATTACGGCCGCAAAGTGATTCAGGAGTTTGTAAAAGCCGGCGCACCTGAAGAAATTATGTATGTCAGCCATCCACATATCGGTACTTTCAGATTAGTGGGCATGGTGGAAGAAATGCGCAAAACTATTATTGAATTGGGTGGTGAAATTCGCTTTCAATCGCGCGTGGAAGACATTGAGCTGGCAAGCGATAAGGATGGGCAGAATCAGGTGCAGGCAGTAGTGCTGCAAACTGGTGAGCGTATCGCCACCAATCATCTCATTTTAGCTGTGGGTCACAGTGCGCGCGACACGTTTGAAATGATTTATAAACGTGGGATTTATGTGGAAGCCAAACCTTTTTCTGTAGGCTTTCGTATCGAACATCCACAATCGTTAATAGATAAAGCGCGCTACGGTAAAAGCTACAGCGAAGATCTGCTCAACAAACTGGGCGCAGCCGATTACAAGCTGGTGCATCACGCTAAAAACGGTCGTGCTGTTTATAGCTTTTGTATGTGCCCGGGGGGCACCGTGGTTGCAGCAGCTTCCGAACCGAACCGCGTGGTCACTAACGGCATGAGCCAATATTCACGCAATGAGCGCAACGCCAACGCAGGCATCGTGGTGGGGATTACACCGGAAGTGGATTATCCCGGGCATCCGCTGGCCGGCATGGAGTTGCAACGCCAATTGGAAAGCCATGCATTTGTATTGGGCGGCAGCAATTACAATGCGCCGGGTCAGCTTATCGGCGACTTTTTGGCAAACAAAGCTTCCAGCAAGTTTGGCGAAGTGCAGCCGTCTTACACGCCGGGTGTGCACCTGACGAATTTAGATACGGCTTTACCTGAATTTGCCATCAGTGCAATACGCGAAGCGATTCCTGAGTTTGCCAAGCAGGTCAAAGGGTTTGATTTAGCAGATGGCATACTCACTGGTGTGGAAACGCGCACTTCATCACCGATTAGAATCAAGCGTGACGATGCCAGCTTACAAAGCATTAACACCAAAGGCTTATTCCCTTGTGGCGAGGGCGCAGGTTATGCTGGCGGCATACTTTCAGCCGGAGTAGATGGCATTAAGGTGGCTGAAGCGGTTGCGCTAAGCCTTGTCAGCAGCAATTAATTAAGCACTTTCATATCGATTAAGTTTGGCGTACAGTCAGTAGTTCTTGGTTAACGGAGGCGAATCATGAAAGTGAATGTTGGTGGTGTAGACCGCATCGTGCGTATCGTGGCAGGCTTAGGCTTAATTGCTTGGGCTTTGTTTGCTGGTGGCCCAACTTGGGCATGGATAGGCATCGTGCCCTTGATGACTGGTTTAGTAAATTTCTGCCCGGCTTATTCGTTGTTAGGCATTAATACCTGTAAAACCAAATAAGTTAAATTTTATACAAAAAAGCGGTGGAAATTTCCACCGCTTTTTTATTTTAAAGCTACGATTTATTGACGAATCAAGTAATCAAATGCGCCTAATGACGCTTTTGAACCTTCACCCATGGCAATAATAATCTGCTTGTAAGGCACAGTGGTCACATCACCAGCTGCAAATACACCCGGCAATGAGGTCTGGCCGTGTGAATCTACTTTGATTTCGTGGAACTTGCTCAACTCCATACCGCTGGTTCTTAACCAGTCAGTATTTGGCAGTAAACCAATTTGCACAAATACGCCTGCCAACTCAATCGTATGTAACGCTTTAGTCACGCGGTCACGGTAAATCAAACCATTCACTTTTTGATCATGGCCGGTGATTTCTGTCGTTTCCGCGTTCAAAATCACCGTCACGTTGTTCAAACTAAACAATTTGTTTTGCAAAATTGCATCCGCGCTCAGCTTATCGCCATGCTGCAACAAAGTGACATGGTGCACAAAACCTGACAAATCAATTGCCGCTTCCACGCCGGAGTTACCGCCGCCAATTACCGCAACATGTTTGCCTTTAAACAAAGGGCCATCGCAGTGCGGGCAGTAAGCCACACCTTTGCCACGGTATTCTTTTTCACCCGGAATATTCAATTCTTTCCAGCGTGCACCGGTAGCCACAATCACTGACTTGCTTTTCAATGTTGCACCACTTTCCAGCTTCACTTCAATCAGCTCACCTGAACCGGCTACTGGTGCATTTAACGATTGCGCACGTTGCTGACGCATCACATCTACGCCGTAAGTCGATACATGTTCCTCAAGTGCCGCCACCAATTTAGGGCCTTCTGTTTCTTTAACAGAAATAAAGTTTTCAATCGACATGGTATCCATCACCTGACCACCGAAACGCTCAGCGACGATACCGGTTTTAATGCCTTTACGTGCCGCATAAATAGCTGCCGATGCCCCAGCTGGCCCACCGCCCACAATTAGCACATCATACGGCGCTTTTGCATCTAGTTTTTTAGCTTCGCGTGCTTCTGCACCTTTATCCAATTTAGGCAGAATTTCGTCTAAATCCATACGGCCTGCGCCAAATTCCTGACCATTCAGATAAATGGTCGGCACTGCCATGATGCCGCGCTCGGCTACTTCATCCTGATACATCGCACCATCTATCATCACGTGGGTGATATTAGGGTTGATAACCGCCATCAGATTCATCGCCTGCACCACTTCTGGACAGTTGTGGCAGCTTAATGAAATGTAGGTTTCAAAGTGAAACTTCTCATCTAAGGCTGCAATTTGAGCAATTTTTTCTGCTTCCAATTTCAGTGGATGGCCGCCCACTTGCAGCAAAGCCAATACCAGTGAAGTAAATTCATGTCCCATTGGGATACCGGCAAAACGGATTCCAACATCGTTGGCAGCATCTTTATGTGTTGCTGCGCGCTTCACTGCAAATGACGGTTTACGCGCATCATCTTCATGCACCAGCGTAATTTTGTCAGACATGCCTGCGATCTCTTCAATCAGTGCCTGCATCTCTTTTGCGTTGGCGCTTTCATCGAGTGAAGCAGCGATCACAATCGGCTCTCTGAGCATTTGCAAATAAGTTTGAAGCTGCGTTTTGATATCGTTTTCTAATGCCATGGTTGATCTCTTTGGTAACTGAATTTTGAAAAAAATAGCTTTATCTTATGGATAAAGCTATACATTCGTTCTGCAACCCCAAGCTTTTGGCTTGGGGGCTATGTTGCTTAAACTAAATTAGATCTTGCCAACTAAGTCTAGTGAAGGTGTCAATGTTTTTGCACCTTCTTGCCATTTAGCTGGGCAAACTTGACCTGGGTTAGCTGCAGTGAATTGCGCTGCTTTTAATTTACGCAATGTTTCTTTTACATCACGTGCGATTTCGTTGCTGTGTACTTCCATCGTCTTAATTACGCCGTCTGGATTGATCACAAAAGTACCGCGTAATGCCAAACCTTCTTCGTCAATATGCACGTCAAATGCACGTGTTAATTGGTGTGTAGGGTCGCCAACTAATGGAAATTGTGCTTTGCCTACCGCTGGTGAAGTTTCGTGCCATACTTTGTGTGAGAAATGTGTGTCAGTCGTCACGATGTACACTTCAGCACCCGCTTTTTGGAACTCTGCGTAGCTGTCAGCAGCATCTTCAACTTCTGTTGGGCAGTTAAATGTGAATGCAGCTGGCATGAAAATTACAACAGACCATTTGCCTTTTAGGCTCGCGTCTGTCACTTCAATAAATTTACCATTGTGAAACGCCTGCGCTTTAAATGGTTGAACTTGTGTATTAATCAATGACATATTTCTTCCTATCTGTTAATAAAAAAATGAATCAATAAACTACGTTGTTAAAAGGGTTTGAATTGATGAAACGAATTATAGAGATGGTTATTAAATAAATCTAATTTATCGTTTAAATTGTATCGATAAAAAATACTTATTAATAAAACTTCAGGCTAATGTTACTGCAATTTCCTGAGTTGCTGTTGCCCCAAGATTATCATACCAAGTCACAGACACAATATCGCCAACCTTGGCACCTTTCAATCTGAAGGTGAGGTATGGGTTTTTCGAAATACCAGTACCCCACTGTGACTCCAACACTTGCTTGCCGTTAAGGCTTGCAGTGAGCAGCTGCACAAAATGCGCAGGTAGCACATTGTTAAAGTCATCTTTTCTGCGCCCGGTTTCCATCGGGTGGCTCATCAGCACTTTAACTTCAACATAGTCGCCCTTCAACTGGGCGCGCATTTTCATATTATCTGCCATGTTTAACCTTTAATCGCAGCCATTTTCAAGCACCACTACATTTTTACGATTGGTGAAATACTGCACGCCTGACTTCACGACTATTTTAATGTCAGAGGTTTCCGCCATTTTAATGCGTGTCACTACAAATGGCTCGGCACCATTGCTAAACATGAAGTTAGCAATCAGCGGCGTAGGATTTTTTTCTACAAAAATGGCAATCGCTTCTGTATTAGGGATATTGCTTTTGACTTCGACTTGCACGATGGCACCGTTTTCGGCGCGATCAGGCGCGATAATTTCAATCGCTTCAGATGCTAATTCATCGGCAATGTTGAGATGGCTAGTCGCATCTTTTAACTGCACAGATTCAAACGCAGCTTTGTTCCACAACGCTGCAATTGCTTTCATCGGCAATAGCGCAAGCAATGTTGCCAAACCCATTAAAAAATCTCTACGCTGCATGGTGATGACCTCTCTACAGTTAAGTATTGGGTGTTAGATGTTGTGATGTATTGATATCGCTACGGCTTATTAAATTACTATGACTTAGGTTTAATTACTATGACTTAGGTTTCTTTTCATCCGCAGCCATTAGCCTTAGTTGTTTTAAACGCGCCTCTACAATCGATTGCTGATAAAAATCACCATCATTGGCTTTGGCCGCTAAATCCATCTGCTCAATTGCGCGCGCTAAGTCATATTTTCGGTAATGTGCTTCGCTTTGCGCTTGGTGACTTAACAACGATTTATTTTGCATACTATAGGCTTTGGCCAACAAATCATAGAAGTGCGCATCATCAGGATATAGACCTTGTTTCGCCAATACTAGTTTCACTACTTTGTCTGGCTGTTTAATCGCCAGATAATGTTCCGCGTAGCCGTAGATTAAAGCACGATTATCCGGGTAGCGGGCCAAAGCCGCAGCGTATTGCTTGTCAGCTTGCTGTGGGTTATTTTTGGCCACTTCTAAGCGTGCGGCTAAGGTCTCTATCATGACGTGCGCGCTTGCGTTTTTGCGCAGCCATGCTAATTCTTTTTCTACCTGTGCAAAAGCGTTTTTTCTTAACTGCGCAATGGCCAAACCATAATGCTCAGCCATCTCGTTATTAAAACGCCGCTCGCGAATATTTTGCTCAAATAAAGTAATCGCAGATTCTGGCACGCCATTGCTGGCACGTAGTTTTGCACGTACTAAATGAAACTCGATACTATCGGTCACTTGGCGATATTGCATGCTCTCGACGCGGTTAGTCACATCGGCAATACGCTCTGAAGTCAGCGGGTGAGTACGCAAGAAACTCGGTGCGCTGCCCTCAAAGCGCGTACCACGCTGCATAATCTGAAAAAAACTTGGCATACCACGAACATCAAAGCCACCACTGTCTAAAATCTGCAAACCAATACGATCGGCCTCACGCTCATGCTCACGCGTGTAATCTAGTCGGTTTTGAATACCCAAAGCACTTACCGTGGTAAATGCGCCGGTAGCAAGCTGCGGATTAGAACGAGACAGCAGCAGCGCCAGCGCCAAACCTGCAATATTTTTGAAGGTATCATATTTTTGCGAGGCCAAAATACGCGCCAAATGGCGCTGCGTGACGTGACCGATTTCATGCCCCAGCACACCCGCCAGTTCTGACTCGGTATTTGCACCCAAAATCAAGCCGGTATGTACACCGATCACACCGCCTGGCATTGCAAATGCGTTAATCGACAAATCACGCACCACAAAAAAATAAAACTTCTGACGCTTATCTGGGCCATTTTCAACTAGCCTGCTGCCTAAAGCTTGCAGATAATCTGACACCTCCACGTCTTGCAATACATCGGGGCTGACCGCCACTTCACGCAGAATCTGCTCAGCAATCGCTTGCTCCTGCAATGGCGACATCACCGTGGCTGAAACATCTCCCAACTCTGGCAATTCATTGGCATGCACATATGACAAATGCAGCACAGAAGCGATAGCAAGCGTAATAATTGTTAACTTTAATTTCATTATTGCTATGATAACGTTTGTATCTACTCAGTTCATGAAAAAAATGTTTCCAAATATTACATCAGGCTTAATTTCAAGATGAAACATCAACCTCACTATCTAACGCATTTTGATTCCGGCGGCCAAGCGCATATGGTGGATGTTGGCAGCAAAGCTGAGACGCACCGTGTAGCGATTGCCAGTGGCAAAATTTCTATGTTGCCATCTACACTCGCGCTGATTATTGAAGGTAATAGTAAAAAAGGTGACGTCTTAGGCATTGCACGTATTGCTGCTATTCAGGCTAGCAAAAAAACCGCCGACCTCATTCCATTGTGCCACCCCATCGCACTGACGCGCGTAGCAGTTGAGTTTGAAATCATCGATGCTGAATCCAGTATTATTTGCACAGTCACCACCGAAACCTATGGAAAAACTGGCGTAGAAATGGAAGCACTCAGCGCGGTAAGTGTGGGTCTGCTCACTATTTATGATATGTGCAAAGCGGTTGACCGTGGCATGACACTGGGTAATATCGCATTAATGGAAAAGCATGGTGGCAAATCCGGTGATTGGGTAAGCACCTAGCGCTCAAGCGCCAAGCTCGTTAGACTTGGTCGTGCTCCACCAGTTTTTCAAAATTAGTGGCAGTAAGCGGCTTGCTAAAATAGTACCCTTGGAAATAATGACAGCCGAATTCTTTGAGCAATTCAAACTGTTCCAGCTGCTCTACACCTTCGGCAATAATATCGCAATTGATGGTTTTGCCTACTGCCAACACCATTTTGATAATGGCGGCATCGTTTGAATCGGTTAACACATCATGCACAAAAGATTGGTCAATTTTAATCTGGGTGACTGGTAATTTTTTCAGATATACCAATGAAGAGTGTCCGATACCAAAATCATCGAGCGAAACACGTATCCCCATTTTTTTCAGTATCAGCATTTTACTAATCACATCTTCGATATTGTCGATGACGGCAGTCTCGGTCAATTCAAGTTTGAGTAAATCAGGGTTAATACCGGTATGACTCAGTATCTCGCGTAACTCTTTAATAAAGTTGATATATAAAAACTGTTTGGCACTAATATTGACGGAAAGCCGAATTTCACTCAGCTTAGGATGCGTCTGCCACACCTTAATCTGCTCACATGCCGTTTGCAGCACCCAACGGCCAATTTTGATAATTTGGTTATTTTTTTCAGCAATCGGTACGAATTCTTTAGGATGAATTTCGCCAAACTCAGGATGCTGCCACCTGAGTAACACTTCAGCCGCAATGATGTTCTGCTTCGCGTCTACGATACTCTGATAATTCAGCTCCAGCTCTTTGTGTTTGACTGCCAGTGAAAGTGAAGCTTCTAGTGCGAGACGTTTCTCTACACCTTCTTGTGTGTATTCATCATAAAAACGGTAAGTGTTGCGACCGGCAGCTTTTGACTGATACATGGCGGTATCGGCATGTCTTAAATGCAATTCAAAATTATCGATCGCATCATCTTTAAAAATTGTGACGCCCAGACTAGCACTGGTGTTAAATTCAAATAAATTCAAATTGTAAGTAGCGTTGAGTTTTTCCAACAGTTTTTGTGCCACTTCACTCGTCTGCTGATAAGCCAGATTTATATTTTCATTGAGTCCTTCAAGTATCACCACAAACTCATCACCGCTGAGTCTGGCCACTGTATCGCCTGCACGTAAACTCGCCTGAATTCTTTTTGCCACCTCAATCAATAACTGATCGCCAACATCATGACCTTTGGTGTCGTTCAGGATTTTAAAATTATCCAAATCAATAAATATCAGTGCGCAGTGGGTGTTAGTGCGCTGACTAATCAGCACTGCATGCTGAAAACGATCTACCAACAAACGTCGATTAGGTAAGCCAGTCAAAACGTCGTAATAAGCAAATTTTTCAATCTCGCGACGCGCTTTTTTCTGCTCGGAAATATCTCTAATAAATCCCGTCACCAACGACAAGCCATCTTCATTTAGGCCAGTGAGCGTCAATTCAACCGGAAACTCTGTACCATCATGGCGCATCGCGGTGAGCTCCAAGCGACGATTAAAAATATGCTGCTGCCCGGTCAAGGTATATTGTTGGTGACCCGCATGGTGCGCTTGGCGCATGTTAGGCGGAATAATCACCTCAGCCATGGGTTTGCCAATGACTTGTGCTTTGCTGTAACCAAACATTTTTTCTGCGGCCGGATTAAATTCAACCAACAAGCCTTTATCGTCGATAGTCACGATGGCATCTAACGCGCTATCAATCACCGCTCGTAATTTTTTATCATTTTCACGTGAATTTTTTGCTGCGACATTGCGTTCCGACTGCATGGTGGAAATGAGCAGCATCGTCACCACCAACGTCACCATAAATGTCCATAAGGAAAACAAACCCTCGCCAACATCCATGCTGTAGAAAGTGCCGTAGCCCTGCGCCGTAAGCCAAACCGCGGTAACACACAAACTAATCACTACTAATGAGCCGCCTACAATACCAAACATCATAGAGGCCCAAATCAACACTGG
>NCHI01000198.1 GCA_002281815.1 Methylotenera sp. 24-45-7 | reverse complement strand
GTAGCCATTATGAAGACGTGCTAATTGTAAAAGTGCACGATTGGATTGACGATAAAGAATGTGAACGTCGCTACCAACAAATCAATGATTTTGAGCGCATGCTCACCGAAACCGGCACCACCATCATCAAATGTTTTTTGCACATTTCAAAAAGTGAGCAAAAAAAACGTATGCAAGAACGTTTAGATGATCCCACTAAGTCCTGGAAATTTAACCCTAGCGATTTAGATGAGCGTGCGCTATGGCCAAAATACATGCAGGCTTATGAAAACGCGATTAAAGCCACGTCTACTGATTATGCACCGTGGTTTGTGGTGCCGGCAGATTCAAAAACCAACCGTAATCTGCTGATTTCTAGATTGTTATTGGCTACTTTAAAAGAAATGAAATTGAAGTTCCCAGCCACGCCGGAAGAATATAAATCGATCGTGATTAAAGATTAAAATTAATCACGATCAATTCGCGTACAAGATTAGCGCAGTTTCACTTCGCCTGAGTTCACCAATTGTTTGGCAATCACATCACCAATGGTGGCACTCACGCTAGCACCAATACGCTTAGCAATGCGGCTAGCAAAGTCATCCTGATAAGTAAAATCAACAATTTCTTCTTGTTTGATGACTTCGCGTGCAACAAAATCAGCACTGCCCAACGCGTCCGCCAAACCTAGTTTAATGCTTTGCTCACCGCTCCAAAACAACCCACTGAATACTTCAGGCGTTTCGTTTAAGCGCTTGCCGCGCCCTTCCCTAACTACAGTTTTAAATTGCTCGTGTACTTCGTTTAGCATATTCTGCGCAAGCTCTTGGTGCTTAGGATTCACTGGCGAAAATGGATCTAACATTGCCTTGTTATCGCCCGCTGTCATTAAGCGACGTTCCACACCCACTTTTTTCATCACTTCGGTAAAGCCGTAGCCATCCATCAGCACACCGATAGAACCCACAATGCTGGCCTTATCCACATAAATCTTGTCCGCCGCTGCCGCGATGTAATAACCACCAGATGCACAAATATCCTCAACCACTGCATACACTGGAATGTTAGGGTTTAATTTACGCAGGCGTTTAATTTCATCGTTGATGATGCCTGCCTGTACCGGGCTACCGCCCGGACTATTGATACGCAAAATAATACCTTTGGTAGCCTTGTTATCGTATGCATCATGCAAACTACTCATAACGGCATCGGCACTCACCTCACCACCAGGTTCAATCACTCCGGAAATATCAATCAGCGCCGTATGTGCCTCAAATGTCTTTTTACTGTCATGGACAACACCAAGCGCCATTAAAATTAATAT
>NCHI01000052.1:7420-18789 GCA_002281815.1 Methylotenera sp. 24-45-7 | reverse complement strand
TTAAACACCATGTCGCAAGCACCATTTAACTACGCAAATACCTTAAACAAAGCCGACCCTGCTTTATGGGGCATGATGGAGCAAGAGGTTGTGCGTCAACATGAACATATTGAGTTGATTGCCTCTGAAAACTATACCAGCCCAGCAGTGATGCAGGCGCAAGGCTCGCAGCTTACTAACAAGTATGCTGAAGGCTATCCAGGTAAACGTTTTTATGGCGGTTGCGAGTTTGTAGACCAAGTTGAGCAATTGGCGATAGATCGCTTAAAAGCATTGTATGGCGCAGAGTACGCTAACGTGCAGCCACATTCTGGCTCACAAGCAAACCAAGCGGTTTATTTTTCTATTCTGAAACCGGGCGATACCGTAATGGGTATGAACTTGGGTCATGGCGGCCATTTAACGCATGGCTCTCCAGCTAACTTGTCTGGAAAATTGTTCAACATTGTGCCTTACGGTTTGAACGAAAATGAAGAAATTGACTACGACGAGATGGAGCGTATTGCCGTTGAATGTAAACCAAAACTACTGATTGGTGGCGCTTCTGCTTATGCCTTGCGCTTCGATTGGGCGCGTATGGCTGAAATTGCCAAAAAAGTTGGCGCTTATTTCATGGTGGACATGGCGCACTATTCAGGGTTAATCGCCGGTGGCGTTTATCCAAACCCAGTGCCGCATGCTGACTTTGTGACATCAACGACACATAAAACTTTGCGTGGGCCACGCGGCGGTATTATTTTGGCAAAAGCAGAGTTTGAGAAATCACTGAATTCCAACGTATTTCCAAGCTTGCAAGGCGGCCCATTAATGCATGTGATTGCGGCAAAAGCGACCGCGTTTTTAGAAGCATCACAACCTGATTTCAAAGCGTATCAAGCACAGGTGATTAAAAACGCCCAAGTAATGGCTGAAACTTTAACTAGCCGTGGTTTGCGCATTATTTCAGGCCGTACCGAGTCGCACATGTTCTTGGTGGATTTACGTCCTAAAGGCCTTACTGGTAAAGCGGCAGATGCAGCACTTGGTCTAGCGCACATCACTGTGAATAAAAACTCAATTCCAAATGACCCAGAAAGCCCGTTTGTGACTTCAGGTATTCGTATTGGCGCACCGGCAATTACTACGCGCGGCTTCAAGGACGATGAAGCTAAACAAGTAGCTAACTTAATTGCAGATATTTTGGATAATCCAACTGATGAAGCAGTGATTGCAGCTACCAAGGCTAAAGTACATGCGTTGACAGCACGTTTTCCGGTGTATGCTAAAAACTAGAGGCTAGGATTTAGGGGCTGGGGGCTAGAGGTTAGGAAACTTTTACGATGAATAGTGATTTTTATCTTAGTTTGCAAATGCTTATCAGGGAATTTCATCCTGTGAAGCTTACCGCTTACTCCCAGCCCCAAGTCTCTAGCCCCCAGCTCCTAGCCCCTAATTCCTCATCACAATGAAATGCCCATTCTGCGGTGCCGATGATACCCAAGTGATTGACTCTCGCGTCAATGACGAAGGTGATTCTATTCGCCGCAGACGCAAATGTGGCGTTTGTGATAAGCGTTTTACCACTTATGAAACTGCTGAGTTGCATTTGCCACAAATTGTGAAGCAAAACGGAACACGCGAAGAGTTTAAACGTGAAAAACTGCGTTTGTCTTTTACGCGCGCCTTGCACAAGCGCCCGGTGCCTACCGAGTATGTGGATAAAGCACTCGATCATATTACGCAAAAAATATTAGCGCGTGGCGACCGTGAAGTACCAGCAAGAGATTTAGGTGAAATGGTCATGCATGAACTGAAAATGATGGATAAAGTGGCTTACATCCGATTTGCTTCGGTATACCGAAGCTTTTCAGATGTAGACGATTTTAATAATGTAATTCGCGATTTGGACTAATTAAAACCCTGTAAAAGATACAAGCTGTAGCCATGAATGGGAGCCTGAATGAAACTGATTAAGTACGCAACAGCCGCATTGGTGATATTTACTATTTTGCTCACGATTGTATTTTTTATCTGGTGGGCATTTAAAGATAAATTTGTGTTCAATGGCGAACCATTTGATCAGGTGAAATGGATTCAACTTGCCACCAGCACTAAAAACGAGTGCAAGCGTGGCGACATGGCTTATGATTTGCAGCAGAACATTCTCAGTAAAGGTGTGCAGCGTGAGGCGGTGACTGCCTTGCTTGGCCGTCCGGCGTTTGAAGAGAAAAACTCAATTGAGTATGACTTAGGGAAATGTATGCATGTTTACCACGGCTTGCTGATTTTCTTTGATGAAAACAATCGCTTAATCAATAGCCGTATTTCTTCCCATTAGCTACCCCATGAGCCCTGTGCCCACCAATCAAGATTTTCAATGGATGGCACTTGCGTTGCGCCTTGCGCAGCAAGGTTTGTATAGCACCAGCCCCAATCCGCGTGTGGGCTGTGTCATTGTCAAAAATAATCAAGTGATCGGCCAAGGTGCGCATTTAAAAGCCGGTGAGCCCCATGCTGAGGTGCATGCCTTGCGCGAGGCTGGTATGGACTCAGTAGGTGCTGATGTTTATGTCACGCTAGAGCCATGCAGTCATCATGGGAGAACGCCGCCTTGTGTTGAGGCGGTAGTAGCTGCCAAGCCTAGACGTGTGATTATTGCGATGCAAGACCCTAATCCATTAGTCGCTGGCCGCGGTGTGTCGGCTTTGCAAAGTGCAGGTATAGAAGTCTTGCTAGGCATGATGGAACAGGAGGCCAAACTTTTAAATGTGGGCTTCATTTCGCGTATGACGCGTGGTTTGCCTTATGTGCGCTGTAAAGTGGCTGCCAGCTTAGATGGACGTACCGCATTGGGCAATGGCAGAAGTCAGTGGATTACCGGCGATGCGGCACGACAAGATGTTCAGCACTGGCGTGCGCAGTCTTGTGCGATTGTGACTGGTATTGGCACTGTTTTGGCTGATAACCCGAGTATGAACGTACGTTTGCCGAACCTGGTGCGTCAGCCACTGCGTGTGATAGTAGATAGCCGTTTACAAACCCCGATTGATAGCAAGATGTTGGCCGCAGACTCCTTGCAACAAAGTCCAGTATTGATTGCATACGCGCATGATGCAAAGTTATGTGCGCCAGCTTTAAGCGAGACCGGAGCCGAGCTCGTACATTTGCCCGATGCAAATGCGAAGGTGAATTTAACGGCATTGATGGTTTTGTTAGCGCAGCGTGGTATTAACGAGGTGTTGCTGGAAGCTGGTCAAGGTTTGAATGGGGCTTTTTTACAGGCTAATCTCATAGATGAGTGCATTTTTTATTATGCCCCCAAGTTAATGGGCGACGCCGCCAAAGCGATGTTTGCCATGCCAGAACTAAGCGATATGCAGCAAGTCACAACTTTACAGATTCTGGATATACGTCAGCTCGGTCAAGATTTGCGCTTGCGATTAAGCGTTCAACATTAGCTGTTAAAAAGCCAAACACTCAATATGCTCATCGATACTCATTGCCATTTAGATGCGGCGGAATTTAATCTCGACCGAGATGAGGTTGTAACAGCCGCATTACAGAGTGGTGTGAGCGGTATTGTAGTGCCCGCAGTGGCGCGTAATAACTTTGATGATGTAATTGCCCTATCTAAACGATATAAGCACTGTAGCTATGCGCTAGGCATTCATCCTATGTATGTAGATAGCGCTGAGCTGGCAGACCTTGAAGTGCTGGAAAATTATGTGCGTGATTACGCGCCAGTGGCGATAGGTGAGATAGGCTTGGATTACTTTTTAAGCAATCCCAGAGATAACCCGGAAAATATTCAGCGCCAAAAACATTTTTTTGTGGCGCAATTGAAAATAGCGCAACAGTACCAGTTACCAGTCATTTTGCATGTGCGCGGTGCTATCGACGATATTCTAAAAGAGCTGCGTAAATGTAAATTGTCTGGCGGTATTGCGCATGCTTTTAATGGTAGCTTGCAGCAGGCGCAGCAATTTATTGCACTTGGCTTTAAGTTGGGCTTTGGCGGTGCGATGACTTATGACCGTGCTTTGCATATACGCGAACTGGCGAAAAAGTTGCCCTTAGAGGCTATCGTGTTAGAAACCGATGCGCCAGATATTCCTCCGGAATGGATAGGTAAAGCTGGCAGAAATAGTCCAAAAGAATTGCCAAAAATTGCACAAGTTTTGGCCGATTTAAGGCAGGTAGATATGGCTCAAGTGCTTGATATTACTGGGGCTAATGCGTTAAAAGTTTTACCAAAATTAGCTTACTTATACACACCAGTTAAAGTGCTACTTTAACTAACAGTTAAAAACCCTTACCAATCAACAGTTGTTTTGTAACTAATTGATTTTAAAAGATTAAATAATAGATTAAAAATTAAGCGTTTTGAAAAAACCCTTATAAAATGCCACGTTACATTTTTAAGTCACAATTATGCACAAAGTTATCCACAGATAATGTGGAGAGTATTTTTGTTTCTTGGGAACTTTCTTAAAGTCAACTTTTTAATTAATAAAAATTTACAAAAAACAGTATAAAAAGTTAACTAATCTATGCTAGTCAATCATCAACATTTTCGAACAATTTGGCCGGATTTTACCGGCAATCAACCGCGTGTAAAAATCATCGACCAAACCAAGTTGCCACATGCGTTTCTGATTGAAGAAATCACGCATCTGACGCAAATGATTGTTGCCATTAAAACCATGCAAGTGCGAGGCGCACCTTTAATTGGCGCTTCTGCCGCTTATGGTATTGCGTTGGCGATGCTGGAAAATACCAGTGACAGTCATCTTGCGGAGTCGGCTAAAAAATTGATAGCGAGTCGCCCAACTGCGGTTAATTTAAATTGGGCAGTACAGCGTATGCTGCAAAAACTAAATGCGTTGCCCGCGCTTGGGCGCCTGAACGCTGCTTGGGATGAAGCTGCTGCGATTGCCGATGAAGACATACAGCTGAATCAGGCGATTGGTCGCCATGGTTTGGTGTTAATTGATGAGATATACAGGCTTAAAGCGCGACCGCTGCATATCTTGACGCATTGCAATGCAGGCTGGCTTGCAACTGTAGATTATGGCACGGCACTGGCGCCTATTTATGCCGCACACGACGCTGGCATTGAAGTGCATGTGTGGGTAGACGAAACGCGACCACGTAACCAAGGTGCGAGCTTGACTGCATGGGAGCTGGCGCAGCATGGCGTTCCACACACGGTGATAAGTGACAATGCAGGTGGGCATTTGATGCAGCAGGGCGATGTGGATATGGTCATTGTAGGGGCTGACCGCGTCACCAGTAATGGCGATGTGTGCAATAAAATTGGCACCTACCTTAAAGCACTGGCGGCACATGATAGCGCTGCATTCGGACATCACATTCCGTTCTATGCAGCAGTTCCTTCGCCTACGATAGATTGGCATTTGAATGATGGCGTGAATCAGATTGAAATTGAAGAGCGCCATGCCGATGAATTGAGCTGGATGAGTGGTCGATTGGCGAACGGCGATATTGCCAGTGTTAACGTGTTGCCAAAAGGTACAAAGGTGGCAAATCCTGCATTTGATGTGACACCAGCGCGCTTAGTAACCGGCATTATCACCGAGCAGGGTGTATATGCGCCAAGTGGACTAATCAATATGAAAAAATCTATTTGAGAGGCTGGAATGAATATGCAGCAACAACGCGCAGCACTTTTAGAAATCAGCCTGAAGTTATCCAGTCTTGGGCTCAATCGTGGCACCTCTGGTAACGCCAGTGTTCGGGCTAACAATGAGGCTGGGCAAGCTGGGTTTTTAATTACGCCATCCGGCATGGCAGTTGAAGAGATGACCGCCGATGATATGGTGTGGATGGACTTTTCTGCACAAGCTTATGGTCAGCGCAAACCCTCTACGTTTTCATCTTGATATTTTGCAGAGTAAACCTGAAGTAAATGCGGTGATTCATACCCATAGTATGTTTGCCACTACGCTAAGCACCTTGCGCAAAGGCATTCCGCCGTTTCACTACATGGTGGCGCTGGCAGGTGGCGATGATATTCGTTGCGCACCATATGCATTGTTTGGCAGCCAGTTATTGTCAGACCATGCATTGGCGGCACTTTCTAACCGTAAAGCCTGTTTGTTGGCAAATCATGGCATGATCGCAATGGGTGATAATTTGCACAAAGCCTTGGCGATTGCGCTGGAAGTGGAAACCTTAGCTGAGCAATATCTGCATGCATTGCAGGTAGGTGAGCCGCATTTGCTCACGCATGATGAAATGCGTGAAGTGATTGAGAAGTTTAAAGGCTATGGTGTCTGGGGTAAGTGAAGTTAGTGCTAACGCAGGATGCTATCTGTGTTCATCTGTGGTTAATTTGTTTTTCACATCTTTCCATATCTGGCTACTACACAATAAATAATCCAAGTTTTAAACGTTTTCGTTTGTCGCTAGTTAGGCTTTAAAGTAAAATAGACTCCCGTCTGTAACACATAATATGAAGTGCCTTTCCCATGACCAAATATGTATTCGTAACCGGCGGTGTTGTTTCCTCTCTTGGTAAAGGTATCGCCGCCGCCAGCCTTGGCGCAATCCTTGAATCTCGTGGTATTAAAGTGACCATGCTGAAACTGGATCCTTATATCAACGTAGACCCGGGTACCATGAGCCCATTCCAGCACGGTGAAGTATTCGTGACCGATGACGGTGCGGAAACCGATCTTGACCTTGGTCACTATGAGCGATTCATCAGCCAGCGCATGGCTAAACGTAATAATTTCACTACTGGCCAAATTTACGAAACGGTGATTAAAAAAGAGCGCCGCGGTGAATATTTAGGCAAAACCGTACAGGTTATTCCCCATATCACCGATGAAATCAAAGCACACGTTAAACGTGGTGCTGAAGGCGCTGATGTTGCGATTGTAGAAGTTGGTGGCACTGTAGGTGATATTGAATCGCTACCATTTTTAGAAGCAATTCGCCAAATGGGCTTCGAAGAAGGCCGCACCAATACCTGCTATATTCATTTGACCTTGCTGCCATGGATTCCAACTGCGGGTGAGCTAAAAACCAAACCTACCCAGCACTCTGTCAAAGAGCTACGCGAGATCGGTATTCAGCCAGATATCTTGCTGTGCCGTGCTGACCGCAACATTCCAGATGAAGAGCGTAAAAAAATCGCTTTGTTTACCAACGTGGCGTCTGAAGCGGTGATTAGTGCCATTGATGCAGATTCAATCTATAAAATCCCAGGTTTGTTACATGAGCAAATGCTAGATGAAATCGTTTGCCATAAACTTGATATTTTGGCAAAAGCGGCTGATTTATCCAGCTGGGAAAAAATTGCTTACGCCTTGGCTAACCCTAAGCATTTGGTCAATATCGCCTTTGTGGGTAAATATGTTGATTTGACCGAATCTTATAAGTCGCTGACAGAATCACTGATACACGCGGGCATACACACCGAGTCTAAAGTCAAAATTCATTACATGGACTCTGAAGAAATTGAGAAAAATGGCACCGATGCGCTAAAAGGCATGGACGCGATTTTAGTACCTGGCGGCTTCGGCGTGCGCGGTACCGAAGGCAAAATTGCCGCAATTCAATATGCGCGTGAGAATAAAGTGCCATATCTGGGTATTTGTTTAGGTATGCAATTGGCAGTCATCGAATTCGCGCGCCATGTTGCAGGTTTGACTGATGCCAATAGTACTGAGTTTAATCCTGACGCTACGCATAAGCTGATCGGTTTAATTGACGAATGGCAAGATGCCTCTGGCAATATTGAAAAACGTGATGAAAACTCTGACTTAGGCGGTACCATGCGTCTAGGCGCGCAGGCTTGCCCTGTCGTGCCCAACACCTTGGCCGCTACTATTTACGGTGCGCAGGTAAATGAGCGTCATCGTCATCGCTATGAAGTCAATAACCACTACGTTGAACAGTTAAAAGCAGCTGGTTTAGTGGTGTCCGCCAGAACGCCGACTGAAGATTTATGTGAAATGGTTGAATTGCCACAGAACGTACATCCATGGTTTGTGGCGTGCCAGTTCCATCCTGAATTTACGTCTAATCCGCGCACTGGACATCCGCTGTTTACAGCTTATGTAAAAGCGGCTTTGGCCAATAAGAAATAATATTATTAGCCACAGATGAACGCAGATAGACACGGATAAAAACAAAACCAACTTTAGTCTTGGCAACAATCAGTAACATGAATTTATCTGTGTGTATCCGTGTTCATCTGTGGCAAAAAAGGTTTAACTAAATGAAACTATGTAACTTTGATGTAGGCCTTGAGCATCCACTATTTTTAATTGCGGGGCCATGTGTGATTGAGTCGCAGCAAATGGCGATTGATACAGCTGGCCAGCTGAAGGAAATCGCGAACGCGCTCAACATTCCTTTCATCTATAAATCTTCTTACGATAAAGCGAATCGCAGTTCTAACAAAACCTTCCGTGGTTTTGGCATGGAGCAGGGTTTAAAAATTCTCGATGAGGTACGTCGCCAAATCGGCGTGCCTATTCTTACTGATGTGCATACCGAAGAACAAGTGCCGCATGTGGCTGCGGTGGTCGATGTGCTGCAAACACCAGCGTTTTTGTGTCGCCAAACTGATTTTATTACTGCCTGTGCCAAATCTGGCAAACCAGTGAATATCAAAAAAGGCCAGTTCATGGCGCCGGGTGATATGCGTAATGTGGTAGAAAAAGCGAAACAAGCCAACGGTGGCGCAGACAATATTATGGTGTGTGAACGCGGTGTTTCTTTTGGCTATAACACACTGGTTTCAGATATGCGTGGCTTGGCGATTATGCGCGAGACGCATTGCCCGGTAGTGTTTGACGCCACACACTCAGTGCAGCAACCAGGCGGACAGGGTGATAAAAGCGGCGGTCAGCGTGAGCATGTGCCTGTGTTGGCGCGTGCAGCGGTAGCCAGTGGGATTGCAGGTATTTTTATGGAGACACATCCAGACCCTGCGCAAGCGCTATCAGATGGCCCGAATGCATGGCCACTGCATAAAATGAGAGATTTGTTAGAAGTGTTGGTAGATTTAGACAGGTTAGTTAAAAAAGCTGGTTTTATTGAAAGTACTTTATAAAAATATTTGGCCGCGGCTAGAAATAATTTTAGAACTTAGGAGAAAATAATGAGCGCGATTGTAGATATTATTGCCCGCGAAATTTTGGATTCACGCGGTAACCCAACGGTTGAGGCTGATGTATTGCTCGAAAGCGGTGTGATTGGTCGCGCAGCAGTGCCATCAGGTGCATCTACCGGTGCTAAAGAAGCGGTTGAGCTGCGCGATGGCGACAAAAGCCGTTATTTAGGTAAAGGTGTGTTGCAAGCAGTTGAAAACGTTAACACTGAAATTACTGAAGCGATTATCGGTTTAGACGCTGAAGAGCAAAGTTTTATCGACAAAACTTTGATTGAACTAGACGGCACAGAAAACAAAGATCGTCTGGGCGCCAATGCAATTTTGGCAGTGTCTATGGCTTGTGCGCGTGCAGCGGCTGAAGAGTCAGGCCTGCCGCTTTATCGCTACCTGGGCGGTTCAGGTGCCATGCAATTGCCAACGCCGATGATGAACATCATCAACGGTGGCGCACACGCTGACAATAGCGTGGATATGCAAGAATTCATGATTATTCCAGCTGGCTTGCCTACATTCCGCGAAGCAATTCGCTGCGGTGCTGAAGTATTCCACGCCCTGAAAAAAACACTGCATAAAAAAGGCTTAGCCACCACAGTGGGTGACGAAGGTGGTTTTGCACCTAATTTACCTTCAAATGAAGCTGCTATTCAATATATTCTGGAAGCGATTTCAGATGCAGGTTACGAGCCAGGCCGTGATGTGTATTTAGGTTTGGATTGCGCAAGTACCGAGTTTTACAAAGATGGTCGCTACCATTTGGAATCAGAAGGTTTAGCGCTGACCTCAGGCCAGTTCACTGATTATTTAGCCACATGGTGTGATAAATACCCCATCATTAGTATCGAAGATGGTATGGGTGAATTTGACTGGGAAGGCTGGGACATTTTGACTAAGCGTTTGGGTAAAACTACGCAATTAGTCGGTGATGATTTATTCGTAACCAACACCAAAATCCTGCGTGAAGGCATCCAACGCGGTGTGGCAAACTCAGTGTTAATCAAAGTGAATCAGATCGGTACTTTGACTGAAACATTCCAAACCATCGAGATGGCGAAACGTGCTGGTTACACTGCTGTGGTTTCACATCGTTCTGGCGAAACCGAAGACAGCACCATTGCTGATATTGCCGTGGCTACTAACGCATTGCAAATCAAAACGGGTTCATTGTGCCGTTCAGAGCGTATTGCCAAGTACAACCAATTGTTACGCATTGAAGAAGAGTTGGGTGACGCAACGAGTTATGCTGGTATGTCAGCGTTTTATCAATTGTTTAAATAATTTCTGTTTGATGTAGGAGCGCAATTCATTGCGCGAATTTTAGAGTTTATATATATCGTATTCGCGCAATAAATTGAGCTCCTGCAAAAACTATACATAGATAAAAGTTGAAAGCCCTCACGCTCATTTTGGTGATACTCATTGCCTTGTTACAGTATCCACTGTGGCTAGGTAAAGGTAGCTGGTTGCGCGTGTGGGAACTCAGCCGAAAAGTGGCCGAGCAGCAAGAAAAAAACAGCGCTTTAAAAGCGCGTAACGACACCTTAGATGCTGAGGTAAGTGATTTAAAAAGTGGCCGTGCGGCGGTTGAAGAACGTGCACGTAGCGAGCTGGGCATGATTAAGCAAGACGAAGTGTTTTTCCAGGTGGTAGATACACCACCGCCATTAACGCTACCACCTACAAATCCGGCATTAACACCAAGCACGCCACCGCCAAGCACACCGGCACCTAGCACAAAAGCTAATCCGACTAAAAAGCCTTAGTGTTAGCTTTGCAATGCATAAGGCGGGGCTAAGATTTCAAGCGCCTTGTCGCCAACATACAGTGCCCCAGCGGCTACACTTTCTAGCCTAGCTTCTACGAGTAAATCATAACCGCTAATTGGTGCAGCGGCACATCTCACCACTTTACCTACAGTTTCCTGTTTATCATTCAGCACATTGTCACCAACAGTGGGCATGGCCGTAACATGCGCTAGCTGGGTGCGCCGTTTGACCGTGCCTAAGTAATGGGTGCGTGCTACGATTTCTTGTCCGGTGTAACAACCTTTTTTAAAGTTAATGCCGTTGAGTAAATCCAGATTAAGCATTTGTGGTACGAATTCTTCTTGTGTCACAGGATAAACTTCGGGAATGCCCGCCTGAATTTCTAACCACTCCCAATACTCTGCAGCTGCCGTTTTGCAATGTTGTGATAAAGCTGCCCATAGTTTGGGCGCATTTTCAGCATCGCTAAAAATTTCATA
>NCHI01000052.1:0-7386 GCA_002281815.1 Methylotenera sp. 24-45-7 | reverse complement strand
ATAACGCGGACTTGTGCCAGGCAGTCGTATGATTGCAGCATTAGGATGAGTCACAAGCTGGTAAGGCTGTTGTGGAACAGAAGAGAAGTGGGCTGTTAGCAATGATTGAGCATCTTTACCACTTAAGCCAAATTTAATAATACTTTCACTGACATCTTGAATATTAACCTTGCTACGCATCACAAACATTTTAAGGCGCTTGGCGATAGGTTCTATCAACGCTTTAGGCATTTGTAGATGCAGGTGGTCAGCGTGTGCAAAGGCTAAGAACAACGCCAACAAGCGACCTTTAGGGCTGCAGTAGCCGCTGTAGTGAGCCGTATTGCCATCAAGCTGTTTAACGTCATTGGTGACCTGACCTTGCAAAAAGCTGACTGCGTCTGCACCATCAATTTGCAGCAGCCCTAAGTGCGATAGGTCGCAAAGCACATGGACATGCTCAGATAAGTCTGCGCTATTGGAAATGGGCATTTGTTGTGCGGACATTTGAAGAAATTGCTGCCATTGCTGTAAGCTCATGCTAACCTTTATGTTACGAAATATTATTAATACTATTAATGAAGCCACTGCACATTGATTTCAAGCCTACTAAGCAATTAAGCGCATTATTAGTGATAATGAGTGCTGCGATGTGCGCTATTTTAATCCCTCTGCCTTTTTCGTGGCAGATTAAATTGGCCGTCGTAGTGAGTGTGGTAATAAGTCTGAGTTATGCGATAGCGGCAAACTGTTTGCTCATGTTGCCTTGGTCATGCGTAGCATTAAGTGTCAGCAGTAACAATGCACTCAAGATTACGCTCCGAGACGGCACTCAATTATCAGATTTGGCAGTAGCTACCGACACTGTAGTGACACCGTACTTGACAGTGCTACGCTATCAACAAAAAAACGCGCCGTTTTTGCGGCGCGTTTTTAAATCCAGCCTGATTGTAATGCCTGACACTACTGATAAAGAGAGTTTCAGAAAGCTACGCGTCTGGTTACGCTGGGGTGTGCATTAATGCGCCTTAGCTGGTTTTTGATCGCGCTAATCTTCTGCGACTAATAAACGCTTGTAATTGGCTTTTGAGTTCCTGCACAGGATGTTTTGGGGTGTAAGCGGCGATAAACAAAATACCGGCCAGTGCGGCCAATATCCAGCGAATTTCAAAATTAGCTTTGTCTCGGCGCGCTGGTTTTTGTTTTTTCATGGCAGCTAACACATCATGCACACTGTTGCCGCGCACATAAAGGCCATTAATCTCTTTAGATAATTCTTTCAGATACTCTTCATCCAATTTGGATAAATAACGGTCGCTAGTGCCACCTGCCACGTTGTCATCACGCACCCCAAGGTTAGACTCTGAAATCTGCGCAATACCCGGCTGCATCGCAAAACTGTCACCAGACCAGTAACCGATGAGCTGATTAAACGCGTCGAATTTAGGGATAGGGGTGCCAACATCAGACCCAATGCCCACGAATAGCCAATCATCGCCACCTTGAAAGCCTGCCAAATCTGTTCTATTAAATACATGCAGTTTCGGGGCTTCTTCACCATCGGTGAAAAATACTACCTGCGCAGGCTCAGGAAACGAGCGTATGGTTTTAGCCAAGGTAATCATACTGGTGCGTACGCGGCTGTTGCCAGACCATGCAGTGCGCCAGTCTAAGTGGTCGATAGTGTCATTGATGGCATCAAAGTTTTCGCACACTTCAATCGGAGTGTATAAGGCAGCAACACTCACGCCGGCAAATAAACTCATGCTCACATTGGTGCCACATGGCAGCTCGCCCACCAGTCTGTGCAACATGTCTTGCATATACACCATGCGCGACACTGGCTTGCCACCTAGAGTTTTGTCCACTGTATTCATACTTTGTGAAATATCAGCCACCAGAATATAGCTGTAGATATCACGTTTAACAGGAATTTTTGGGTTAAACAGCGCAATCACCAGCAGTAACAATGCAACAAGCAGCAAGGTCACATCACGGCGATGGCGGAAATAATTAATCAGTTTGTTATGCATGGCTCAACAGTTCCTTACGGTAAGCCAACTGGAATGTTGCCCATGATAAGCCCGGGCGTGTCGCTTTCGCCAACGCCTGGGGTAGGGGTGCCAGGTAACATTGTGAGCAAACGATCTAAGTTATGTCTAGCTCCCCAATTTGACTGATCTAACCTCAATGACTGCTGATAAGCAGTTTTTGCCTGACGGAACAGGTACTCAGCTTCATCGCGCACAGTCATACTAGTGCCGTTGATAATCAAACCGCGTTTGAAAAAGATATTACCTAGGTTGTATTGAATGGCTGCTTTTTGCTCTACGTTTGCACCGTTAAGCGCTTTGTTAAACAGTAAGGTGGCTTCTTTGTAGCGCTCGTTTTGCGCTAACCAGTAAGCTGTTGCAAATTTCGCCTGAAAACTTTGTACATCCGTTTTTGGCGCTTTGCCCTCGCTGATAGCGGCGTTAAATGCATCAATTTGGCGTATACGGTTGAAATTGTAAGCCGCTGAAATAGCCGCAACGGTTGCAATCACGATGAGCAGCCACGAGAGTTTCTTTACAGTAAACAGACGTGAAACTTTGACTGGTGCTAATTTTGTTGTGTTTAATGCCATGTTCTAACCTCTAAGTGTTTCACTACCAATAACAAACCTATCATCAGCGCTGCAATAATAAAACAAGCGTTTGAATAGTCGTGTCCGGGTATTTTTTCTAAGTATTTAATTGGTTTTTTTTCACGGTTATTAATGTCATTCATTGCCAACTGTAAAGACTTTGGATCTTCAGCTTCATAGGCTTTAAACGGTGTTTTAAAGGTTTTAAAAAACTCGTACAGCTCGATTTCTGGTGGCAGTGGTTGGTCTTCTGCTGGCTTGTAGGTGCTGTCAAAAATACTTAAACCACCTGGTTGGCGCAACACAATCCAATACAAACTAATATGCATGCGATCAAACCAGTCTTTAATCTTTTGCTGCGTGTCAGCGTCCACACGGCCTGCACCATCGGAAAGCAAAATCACCGCACGTGAGCCAGAGTCGGAGATTTTGTCGAACAAGCCTGCACTGCTGGTTAAACCACTGCCGATATTGGTCTGAAATAAAGCGTTGCCGCCGGTTGCCTGCACTGCAGCAATCACCGCCTTTTTGTTTTCACTCAGTGGCAATACATACATGGCAGAGTTACTAAACGTAATCATGCCGAACATGTCTTGCTGACGAGACTTCACAAACTCGGTAATCATGCGTGCTGCAGCCACAGACTTGGTTTCACCCACTGTGGTATTGCCAGAAGCATCTGTAGTGCCTGAAAACGGATCATCCATACTGGCGCTTCTATCTAGTACCAGAGCAATCTGTGCACCGATACCAATGCGCTCCACTTTAGTCTCTGTCGTGTGCGGTGCAGCCAAGCCTAAAATAATAAACACCAAAGTCAGTACCGCTAATAATTTTAAAATTAGCCCGATGAGGTCTGATAGTGGGTCTTTCGGCAACATATCGACCCACGAGTAATGCTTGGCATGTGCACGCTGCAATAACAGCGGCAACAGTGCCAGTGGCAGCAACCATAGTAGCCAAGGGTGGGAAAAAACCATGAACTAAGCTCCCATCTTAATTGGCTCAGGCGTTAAGCCACGCTCGCAGTCGCGACAGCGACGCGTGAATTGCACCAGCCACTGGTGCGGGTTTTGTGCTGCACCGAATGCGTTTTGCATTTGAAACTTAGGTTCGAAATATACCTGACGTGATAATCCAAAGAATGTTTCTAATTCGCCACGCATCGGATTGAATTTTGGATGCGCATGCAAAAATGCAGCACTATTGTCATTAAAAACACTCATGCCAGCGCTAGCATTAATAGCCTGATGCGTAATAGATACTGCTTGTTGCAAGCCTTCGGTAGTGTTTGCAGTTTTGCGTACTTGACGATGCGCTTTGGCAAATGCCCCACCCATGCGCGGTAACCAAGCATGTTTGCCCATAATATAAAGTAAGCCCAACAAACCTAGCACCAGTGTAATTAACGAAATTTTAAGTGCCTGTTGTTCTTTGTGCTTAGGCATTAACAATGGCCCAAGAAAAGTGCTCATATTGTTTTCAACTTTTACTGCACCAAAGATAGCAATTGGCGAAACGGCTATGCTCAACAGCGGTATGCGATATTTCACTAAATCTTTGCTGTCTTTAGTGTTAATCAGATTTAGATATTCTGGGCCTAATGCCGCGTTTTTGGCCACAACATTATTGGTAAATACTTGATATGCAAGTTTAATGCGGTGCGTAGATTCATCTTTCGACTCGTCTTTTTCATGGCTGATGCTTTTCAGTTCGATGCCAATTAATTGACCTCTGTAACGCTTTTCGTAACCCGGAATCGGCAGTGAGGTATCTATCAATTTGTAAGGCGCTTTAATGGTTAAAACCACCTCACGCTCAATAACGTCACCCACGGTGTAACCCACCAGCTTGTCAGGATCTGTGATTTTAATATCGACTATGCCTTCTTTTACGTCGGGTAATTCTTGGCTATCAATGGCAAATGCTAACGATGAAGTCAGGCACATGAATAATGCCAACACTGAATTTTGAATATATTTAGTCATATTTTTACTTAAAATTTAAGCTGCTACAGATTGGTGAAAATAGTCTGTCATTAAATCCGGATCGAACTCGCCTTCAACATAGAACGGCGGCATATCAAAACGCATGAACAACTCGTAAATTTCTTCGCGGCGGCTTTCAAAAGACTGCACGATTTTTTCACGCAGTTGTTTGCGTATGAATAAAGTGCGCTTTTCGCCAGTTTCAGCATCGGTTACGTTGGCTAACCCAAATTCTGGTAAGTTTCTGTATTCAGCTGCGTCCCATAACACCACGGGTACGATGTAATGTTTTAATAAATTGGAAAGACCTTCTTCCAATAAATCATTGGGCATATGGAAGTCAGAAATCAAAAACACCAAGGAGCGTTCACGCGGCAAGTAACGATACACCTCGGTAATGCCGTTGCAATTCACAGGAGCTGGGTGAAAGTCTTTCAGTGACTCTGCCATAGCAATTGCATGGTGTGATTTAAAGGAAGTGGTGCTAATCCAATCTTCACGTACTTTTTCGTCAAAACCGATAAAACCGAATGGGTCGTGATGCTCACTTGCGGATTGCGCGATGGACTCTGCAATTTCTGCTGCCAATTTTATTTTGCGTTTTTTGGCGCCAAAATTCATGCTGCCCGATAGATCGCAAATCACAAACACCGGTGTCGCGCTTTTTTGATTGAACAGGCGCACATACACTTGCTCCATCGGGTCGCGTATGGTTTGGCGTATATCAATACGGCGTGGGTCGGGATATGAAAGCAGCGTTGTATGCCCGCGAAACTCCATGCCCATGCCGCGTTGCGTACTCGCGTGACGGCCCGGGTTGCGACCGCGTGAGCGCCAGTTGATGTGGTAGTCAAAAGTTTTAATGAATGGGGTGGTCATATTTTTTATTTAGCCGCAGTTCAGCGCAGATTAAACACATCAATCAACAGAGCTGAATCAAAGTTATTAGTGTTTAGCTGCGTTGATCTGTGGCTAAAAATTTTTTCATTGAGTTGATTAAGGCGCAGCCACATTATTCAAAATACCGGTCAGCATTTCACGTGCAATCTCGGTACGACGCATTTCATACACAGGGCTGAATACTAAACGGTGTGCAATCGTAGCGTGGAACACGGCGTGAATATCATCTGGTAAAACTGCTGTACGCTTATTGAGCCATGCATTCACACGTGCTGCACGTAACATCATGCTCATGCCGCGTGGGCTGGCGCCCGATAACACTAAACGGTTCATATCTACACCTGAAACTTTAACGCCGTAATCCATTGGAGATTTAGTCGCTTTCCATAAACTCAGGGCATATTTTTTCAGGGTATCGCTGGCTTCAACGCTGGCTTGTAATACGCTTGAAAAGCTGTTCAATTGATCAAATTGCAATACGTCGGCTTTAACGGTATCTACCAAAGCATCCACGTTATGGAACTTGGTATCAAACACCAGCGCCTGCATAATGTCGTCATCATTAGGCACCACAATCGGAATCTCCATCATGAAGCGGTCACGCGCCGCAGACGGAATTTCAAAGGTTTCTTCTTTTTCTACTTGGTTACGGTCAGCAAATACAATCATGTGCGGAAAGTAGTGCTCAGCATTGAATGCTGACAAGCTACGCTCAGCCATTACGCGTAGTAGCAGTGAGTGTACTTGTGGTCGTGCACGGTTAATTTCGTTAAAGAAGAATACAGACAGATTTTCACCTGACATGAGCAATGGGCCTGCGCTTACGTGTGGCTTGCCGTCTTCACCTAAGTAAGTGTGGTAGACCAAGTCGTTAGGCATCAAGTCAATAGTGCCCTCAATACGCTGATAACCGCCACCGATGCCGCGGGTAAATGCACGCAGCAGTGTGGTTTTACCTACGCCCACGTCACCTTCTAGCAACACGTGACCGCGTGCAAAAATTGAAGTAGTGATCAGGCGGATTGGCTTTTGCTGACCCACAACAACTTTATTTACTTCTGTTTCTAAGGCAAGCGCATGATCGCGCCAATCGGCTAGTTGAGCGTCACTCATTGAAGATTCCTGTATTTTTTGAAATGGTTAAAAATAAGCTAGCTGCATAGTAAACGTTTTTTTGCCAGGGGTAAACAGATCTGTATACCCCTTAAGCAAAATTATTTATATTTGTACAAAAAGTAATAAAAACACTTTAAAAGTATTAATAACGCTTTCGTAAAAATGGATTTCCAGCGAAAATAGCATTAGATTAATCATAAGTTCAATTATATGTATGGATTTGAAATGAATGCTTCAAAATCTATTCAGCAAATAACTAAGAAATAAAACTATGCAAAAACAAAATAGCTTTACTAAAGAAGAGTTACTTAAATGCGGTCGCGGTGAAATGTTTGGCGAAGGTAATGCGCAATTACCGCTGCCACCGATGTTAATGTTTGATCGTATTGTTTCAATTACAGAAGATGGCGGTAAATATGGTAACGGTCAAATTGTTGCCGAGCTAGATATCAAGCCGGATCTGTGGTTTTTTGAATGCCACTTTACCGGTGACCCAGTAATGCCGGGCTGTTTGGGCTTGGATGCAATGTGGCAGCTGGTTGGCTTTTATTTAGGCTGGATGGGTGGTCCTGGTCGTGGTCGCGCTTTAGGCGCTGGCGAAGTGAAGTTCACCGGACAAGTGCTACCAACCGCCAAAAAAGCGACTTATACTATTGATTTAAAACGTGTAATTATGCGCAAGCTAGTGATGGGTATTGCCGATGCTACTATGCAGATCGATGGCCGTGAAATATACGTGGCTAATGACTTGCGTGTTGGCTTGTTTACACGCACAGA
>NCHI01000051.1 GCA_002281815.1 Methylotenera sp. 24-45-7 | reverse complement strand
TAAGCGGGCATGTGCGCTCAAAGCATGGGCTACAAGCCAAGCCTAGGTATTCTATCACGGCCTCTGCTTGCATTGGTGGCGTGTGGTGTGGGTCAGATGAACCATAAATAGCCACCAGTTTTTTGTTCAGTGCGGCTGCAACATGCATGAGTCCAGAGTCGTTACTAATGACGGTATCGCACAATGCCATTAAATCGATGGCATCACCGAGCTTGGTTTTTCCGCCCCAATCCTGACAGCGATTTTGTGTGTCTTGGTTAATGACTGTGGTGACAGGAATATCTTTATCCGAGCCAAATAGCCATACCGCCCAACCTTTATCGAGCGCAGCATTGGCAACTTCTGCGTAATATTCTGCCGGCCAGCGTTTGGCTTCGCCGTATTCAGCGCCTGGACACAATCCGAGAATTTTTCGAGATGGCTCGCCAAAGTGATGATAGGCTAACACTTGCAGCGCATTATCACGATTGGCAATCAAGCGCGGGTTGGGGATATCAGTAATTGTGTCATCAGCCAGCGCGATAAACCTATCCACGGTGCGTGGTAGTTTTGCTTTATCCAGATCGCGAATGTCGTTGAGCAAGCCGTAGCGTAGCTCACCCAAAAATCCAGTACGTTTAGCAATACCTGCAGCAAATGGCAAAATGGCAGACTTTAATGAATTTACCAGCAAAATAGCCTGCGTGTAGCCGTGATTTTTTAGTGTGCGGCCAAACTTTATGCGCTCAAACAAAGCCAGTTCACCATGCTTAAAGGGGAGCGCAATGCCACGATTCACTTCTGGCATTCTGTCTAGTAGCGGTAATGTCCAGCTTGGTGCTGCTACGTCGATAATGACCTCGGGGTTACGCAATTTCAGCACCTGAAACAGGCTGTGTGCAAGCACCATGTCACCCACCCAAGACGGCCCAATAATGAGAATTTTTTGATTCGACATAGCTTGTGGTCGAGTTTAGCTATTCATCTTTTTGATGATATTGCTGGTGCTGCGGCCTGCTACTAAATCTATCAGCGCCACTTCGCCGCCCCAAGATTTCACTTCCTTGGCGCCGACTACTCGGTCTTCGGTGTAATCGCTGCCCTTAGCAATAACATCGGGTTGCAGTGCGTTAATCAGATTGAGCGGCGTATCTTCATCAAACAAAATCACTGCATCTACAGATTCCAACGCGGCCAATACCCGTGCTCGATCATTTTCATTAACGACGGGTCTGGTAGGGCCTTTGAGCGCACTGACCGAGCGGTCAGTGTTTAATCCTAAAATCAGTTTGTCGCCACGTTTTTTAGCAGCTTCCAAGTAGGTCACGTGCCCGGCATGTAGCAAGTCGAAACAGCCGTTGGTGAATACTATTTTCTGTTTGGATTTTTTCCAGTTTTCTACTTTAAGTTTTAAGTGTCCTAAGTCGCACACTTTGTGCGCCTGTTCAGATGATTGCTCGCTGGTAATGGCAGCAATTAACTCATCCTGACGAATCGGCACTGTGCCCACTTTGCCTACCACTACAGCGGCTGCAATATTGGCAAGCTGCAATGCTTCTAGTGGTGCCAAGCCGTTGATTAAGCCCGCGGCTAAGGTGGCAATCACCGTGTCACCAGCACCTGATACATCGAACACTTGTTTGGCTGTAGCTGGCAACAGATGTGCATGATTGTCTATCAACGAAATGCCTTCTTCTCCACGCGTCACCACCAAAAACTCTAACTGCAGGGTGTTTTTTAAATGGGTCGCTTTCGCTAACAGTTCTGGGTCGCTGGTGGTGGTGAAGCAGGCTTCTGCGGTTTCTTTTTTATTGGGGGTGAGTGCCGTAGCCCCTGCATATTTACTGTAATCATGACCTTTAGGGTCAACCAAAACCGGAATGTGTAATGCATTACATGCTTTGATGACTGTTTGGCAGATATCTTTACTGAGTAGGCCTTTTGCATAATCTGACAAAATCACCATCACTGGCTTGAGTGCAAGCTGCGTTTTGATAGCAGCTTGCATAGCTGCATTTTCAGATGGGCTAAAAGCGCTATTACTTTCCTGATCCAGTCGCATCATTTGTTGATGGCCACTTAAAATTCTGGTTTTTGCCACAGTAGGTCGCTGTTCTGAGCGCACCATATTTGCAGTTTCAATGCCGGCTTCAGTCATCAGGTCAATTAAAATGGCCGCTTCGCCGTCATGGCCAACGACACCTATCATATGCGTTTTAACACCGAGCAACGCCAGATTTGCGGCAACATTAGAGGCGCCGCCGGCACGGTCTTGTTGTGACTTGAGTAACACCACCGGTACCGGCGCCTCTGGTGAAATACGATTCACCTCACCAATTAAATACCGATCCAGCATTACGTCGCCAATCACCAGTACATGCTGCTCGGGTTTGTTAAAGTTTTTTACCGCTTCTAAAAGGTGATATTGCATACTGATATGACTTAATCCGACTCAAGAATTTCGCACAAAGAATGGCCAATAAAAATATGCGCCTCTTGAATACGTGCTGTAACGGCCGAAGGCACGACGATATTGTATTTGCATAATGCACTTAGTTTGCCGCCAGTGCCGCCGGTCATGCCCACAGTCGTTGCGCCAATCGCATTTGCTGCCTCAATCGCGCTCACCACGTTAGCACTATTGCCGCTAGTAGTGAGGCCAATGACTAAATCTTCCGGGCGGCACAGTGCTTCAATCTGACGCGCAAAAATATAGTTGTAACCGTAATCATTGCCCACAGAAGTAATGATAGAAGTGTCGGTAGTGAGTGCAATAGCTGGCATGCCTTTGCGCTCTTTTTTAAAGCGGCCTACGATTTCAGCGGCGATGTGCTGGCTATCAGCCGCGCTGCCACCGTTGCCCATGAGTAAGATTTTGCCGCCGTTTTTGATGCATTGCTGCATCGCTACACCTACAGTGCTAATCAGTGGGAACAGTGGTTCAAGTGCATTAAACATCGCCATGTGGGAGGCGTGTTCGGCTTTCAAATAATCGACATATTTGGTAGACATTAGCAGTATTTATCCTCTTGCATTAGGTAGTTTTGCACATAGTCTGCAACGCCTTGTTCCAGCGTGTGAAATGGCAGGCTGTAGCCCGCTTCGGCTACCTTGCGCATGGTGGCTTCAGTAAAGTATTGATAACGGCCTTGCAAATCTAGTGGCATATCAATATATGTGATATCCGGCTTGCGCTGCATGCTGGTCATTACTGCCATCGCCAAGTCTTTAAAGCTACGCGCTTTGCCAGTACCGATGTTGTAAATCGCACTGGGCGCAGGTTTTTTTGCAATTGCAGATTGTAAAAAGAAGCTCACCACCGCTGCTGCATCTTTCACGTAAACAAAGTCTCGCATCTGCATACCATCTTCGATACCAGCTTTAGTGCCTTTAAACAGCTTCATAGTACCGGTCTGGCTGAACTGGTTGAAGGTATGCAACGCGACACTCGCCATGCGTTCTTTGTGATATTCATTTGGGCCATACACATTAAAAAATTTGAACCCAGCCCAAGCGGGTGGTGCAGGCAGATTGTTTTTAACCTGACGCAATGCCCACTGGTCAAAAAAGTGTTTTGAATAGCCATAGCCATTGAGTGGGCGCAAGTTTTCTATGCTTGCGTCATCGTAGCCATTGTTACCGTCACCATAAGTGGCGGCAGAGCTGGCATAGAAAAACGGTACTTTGTTTTCAGCGCACCAGCCCCATAAGGCTTGCGAATATTGAATATTATCTGCGACTAGCTTATTAAAGTCGCGCTCGGTAGTGGCGCTGATGGCGCCCATGTGCACAATGCCTTCAATATCAGTACGGCCTTCTAGCCAAGACATGAGCTGATCTTTGTCCAGATATTGTGCATATTGCCGATGGCTAAGGTTCTGCCATTGGTCTTCGTGCGTGATGCGGTCAACGATTACAATATCGTCGCGATTGAGTTTTGTGTTGAGGTGCCAGGCGATGATTGAACCTATCATGCCTGCGCCACCGGTGATAACTATCATAAATCCATTTTATGCGCGAAAACGCCAAGTGGCGTATGCGCGCATTCCGTAGTGACAATAATTTGGATTATAACGCTTATTCTTTAGCGCCTAAACTCTGCGCTCTTAATTTTGTGAGTTCGTTGTCTTTTTTAGCCGAAACGCTATCCCAGTCAGCGCTTACCCAGCCCTGTAAGTTTTCTAACGCAATACTGGTCATGGCATGTATCCAGGCATCGTTTTCGTTTAATGCCGGTATGTAATGATATTCACCGCCACCATTGCTTTGGAAAATATGTTTGCCTTCCATGGCAATTTCTTCCAATGTTTCTAAACAGTCGCTAGAAAAGCCCGGACAGATGACATCAATACGTTTGGTTTTGGCTTTGCCCAGTGCCTCAAGCGTGCTGACCAAATAAGGTTTTAACCATTCTTGCTTACCAAAGCGTGACTGAAATGCCACCTGGTATTCATCTTTGTTGAGTTGTAATGCTTCAGCTAATAATCTTGCGGTGACATGACACTCGCAATGATAAGGGTCGCCGTTCATCAGGTGAAACTTGGGCACGCCATGAAAACTCATAATCAATTTTGACGGTTTGCCACCGTTTACTCGCCAATGTTCGCGCACGCTTGCTTCTAAGGCTGCGATATAAGCAGGGTGCTTATGGTAGTGATTAATGGTGCGAATCGCAGGCACATTGCGTGTTTTTAATAGTACGCGCCATACAGCATCTAAAGCGCTGGCGGTGCTGGAAGCCGCATATTGTGGATAAAGCGGAAATACTAAAATACGATCACAATGCTGTGCCTTTAATTTTGCAATCGCAGAAGCCATGGACGGATTGCCATAGCTCATGCCTAGCTCCACTGCGAACGGGGAGTTGATTTTTTGGCTTAAAAAACCACGCAATAAAGTGGTTTGCTTTTGCGCATGCACCATGAGTGGCGAGCCTTCCTGCATCCACACACTGGCGTATTTTTCGGCAGATTTTCTAGGGCGAATCAGCAGAATGATGCCATTTAAAATCAGCCACCAAATCAGGCGTGGAATTTCCACAATACGGCGGTCACTTAAAAATTGTCGTAAATAGGGACGCAACGCTTGTGCAGTAGGGGCATCAGGCGTTCCTAAGTTTGCCACTAAGATGCCTACTTTTAGCTGATCGCCATGTTGATATTTTGGTTCTGAATTGTAGTAAGCCATAACTTGATTGTTGGTGTCCGTAATTGTTATTTAATTATTTGATAGTGCGTTGGATAGCAGCTTAGCCGTGATATCAACAATAGGTATCACGCGCTCATAAGCCATGCGGGTAGGACCTATCACGCCCAGAGTGCCTACGATCTGACCATCAGCCTCATATGGCGCGGTAATCATGCTGCATTCGTCTAGCGGCAGGTAATGACTTTCTCCGCCAATGAAGATTTGTATGCCTTCGGCCTGCTTGCTGTTATCTAATAACTGCATCAGCTGAGTACGACGCTCGAACAGCTCAAAAAGTTTGCGCAAACTTGCCACATTGGAAGACAAATCATCTGCCTGCAGCAAATTACGCTCACCGGCAATCACCACATTTTCTTTGTTAGCGTTGCTGGCTTTATCACTCATTTCCAATGCCGCTGCCATTAAGCGATTAATATCAGTTTGCATTTGCTTGAGCTCTTCGTGCAGCTTTTGATGTACTTCATCAAATGTGTAGCCAACAAAATGATGATTGAAATAATTGGTGGCTTGCGTTAAATCCGATGCGCTGTAAGGTTTGTCCGCCATGATGATGCGGTTTTGAACGTTGCCGTCTGTGGTGACAATAATCACCAGAATACGTTTTTCACTTAACGGTAAAAACTCCAGATGTTTGAAAGTGACCGATTTACGTTTAGGAATCATCACCACCCCAGCAAATTGGGAGAGCTGCGACAGCATATCAGCAGCATTGGTAATCAGTTGTTGCGGGTCAGGTGTGGAGAACTCGTATTGAATGCGCTGAATTTCTCTAGCGTCTAAAGGTTTAATTGTCAGCAGAGAATCAACAAAGAATCGATAGCCTTTTTGTGTCGGAATGCGACCGGCCGAAGTGTGCGGGCTGGCAATAAACCCCAGCCGCTCTAAGTCGCTCATTACATTGCGTATGGTAGCTGAGCTGACGTCCAGGCCAGAATGTTGCAATAGCGTGCGTGAACCAATAGGCTGACCATCACTAATGTAATGCTCAACCAGAGTTTTAAGTAAGATTTGCGCGCGCTTATCGATAGAGGCAACCATACGCAAATTATCGGTTAGTTGTAATCATAAGGCAATGCAATTACTCACTGCGATTACTGGCTAGATGTCGTTTGTTTTTTCTTAAAGAATTTACTCAAATCTTTGACTAGTTGCAGCATGGCTGTTTGTTTATTTTGCAATATCGATTTTTGTTCATGATCTGCCAGCGGCGCATCATTCGCGCGGCTTGCTTTGACGGTCATAAAGCCGTTGCTATTCACGGGTTGAATAATTTTGACTTCATCATCTACATAAGCCACTTTGTCCCAATCCGAAATATAGGTGTAATCACGTTTTTCGCCCTTGAGCAGGTTGTAGCCGGTGGTGTAATCAGATGCGGGGTTAGTGACACCGAGTAATGGCATGATGGTAGGAATCACATCCATATGACTGGTCATATCATTGCTCACCAGCGGTTGCATACCTGGCGCATAAATCACCAGTGGCGTTAGCACTTGCTCATCTACAAAAGTAGAGTTGTGTCCCCAGAAGCCGTGCTCCATGAATTCTTCGCCATGATCACCGATCATAATTACGATTGTATTATCAAGAAGCTGATGCGTTTTTAAATAGTCAAAAATGCGTCCGAACTGCATATCTAAATGATGCACAGAATTGATATAGCGGTTTTTAATGGGCTTGATATCTTCCCGGAAGGTTTTTTTATCGATAGTTGCGTAATTGATATCATCACGGTAAGGCTCTGCAATCACGCTTTCAGGCGGAAAGTAATAACGCGCATGTGGGGACTCAAAAAACATAAATGTGAAAAATGGCTTACTTGGGTCACGTTGGTCAATAAAAGACAGCATGCGGTCTACGTTGTTACGGTCGTTTTCCCAACCAGTCGCTGCCTTGTTGTCGTCATGCAACATTTCGCTAGGCACATGCGCAAAAATGGTTTTATCAAATTCAGGATAAGTAAATTTGGCGCTGGTATATAAACTCATTTGATATTGCTGCTGTTGCAACACATCAATAATCGCCGCGCCACGGCGCGACTCCAAGAATGGAAACCAGTAATTTCCGGGAATGCCCATAAACATCCCAAACACGCCCATGCGTGTGCCGTTACCGGTGCTGTAATTGCGGGTAAAGTTGGCTGCTGATTTTGCGAACTGCCAGCTATTAGGCATGATGTGTTCGTTCAAAGTGTCAGCACGCCAAGACTCAGAAGTCAGCCAAATAATATTCAGTGGTTTTGCAGGTTTTTCTACATTAAGTGGCTGTAGCGGATAGTTGAGTTTGCCTTTAATTTTTAATTTTGTATCGCGTTGTGGCTTGAATCCTAGCGCTTTAAAAAAACCTTTGGCAGAAACGGTTTGGTAAAACGGAATCGACTCTGCCACCACATGCAGTTGTTCGGTGCTGTATCTATCTAAGGCAAAGCCCAGATGCACCAACAATGTTAAAGCGATCGCGCTGCGTGGCAACAGTCTGAATGACAAGTTAGGCGCGTTATGTTTGCTGTATATGCGATGGACTAACCACAAAACCAAAGCTTGCACACTTAAAAAACCTAAAGCAATCAGCGCAAACCCTACATCAGATGCGCTACTGCCGCCTAAGGACTCAATGCCGCCGGGCGTGATGAGCAGGTTAAGGATGAAGCCATTAAAAAACATACCATATAAAGAAAATATTTTTGCATTGGCATACATCAGCAAGGTCGTGATGCCGCCAGTCAAAACGGCTGCAATATAGGCTGGTCGGGTGCTGTTTGGGTTGAGGCGTTGGCTTATGGCGCAGGTTAGCGTGGTAATTACCAGTGCAGGTAGCAGGTAATATAAGCCATAGAGCAGAAAAGCAATCACTAAAAAGCTGAAAGGCAACCAGCCTTGCTCATAAATACTACTAAAAGAAACGGCGTCAGATACTAAGTACAATACGATTAAGTAAGTGACGAGAAAATATGCTTTAAGGATATTTTTTTGTAATGTTTTGGCCATAAGTTATTTCAATATTTTAATTAAGCTAATCGACAATGGTTAGCAAAACCAATGCCAGCTCAAAAGCTTAAGGGTTAATTTTAAATTATCTATTTGATTTTTTTAGATATAATTTAAATTATTTGTCAGGATTCAAGGCGAAATTACCGAGTAACTTTAGCGCTGACTGCAATAAATGTGATATTAGAGCACATTTGTTGCAGGTTGAAATGCTGTGACGGTCTTTGCCAAGATTTCATGACTATGTTCTAATTCTGAGGTGAAAACAAAATTCAAAAAAATAGCCCTTATCGGCAAATACATGAACGAGTCAGCCTTGCAGTTAATGCAAAATGACTTGTCAGATTTAGCGCAACACCTGACCAAAAATAATTTTGAGGTTTGGGTGGAGCAAAACACCGCGCAACATGCGCAACTTAGCAACTACCAAACCTTGTCGTTGGAACAAATTGGCAAAACTGCGGATTTGGCAATCGTGATGGGTGGTGATGGCACCATGCTTAGCGTAGCGCGTAGTTTGATAGAAGCAGATGTGCCGTTGGTAGGTGTGAACCGTGGTCGGTTTGGTTTCTTAACCGATTTGCGCGCCGAAGATATGCTGAGCGAAATTGATAAAATCGTGGCGGGCGAGTTTATTAAAGAGCCACGCATGCTACTTGCCACGCAAGTGTTGCGTAACGGAAAAGTAGTCCATGCAGGCTACGCCCTCAACGATGTAGTGATTAAAAGTGGTTTGCGCTTAATCGAACTGGAAGTCGATATTGATCAGCAGTTTGTTTATAAACAGCGCAGTGATGGCTTAATTCTCAGTACGCCCACTGGTACTACTGCCTATGCTTTGTCTGCGGGCGGTCCGATTCTGCACCCGAATTTAGAGGCTATTTCCATCGTGCCTATTTGCCCGCACACCCTGAGTAATCGCCCAATTGCAGTGAATAGCGCTAGCCAGATTGAAGTGACATTGGTGCAGTTCAGTGAAGCGCATTTAAGTATTGATGGCCAGTTGCAAATTGATTTGGAAATCGGTGACAAAATTGCAGTGCGTCGTGCAGAGAAAAATATCTTTCTGCTGCACCCATCTAATTACTGCTATTTTGATATGTTACGCAACAAGCTCAATTGGGGTTAATCCACCGTGCTACAAAGCCTTTCAATTCGCGATTTTGTTATTGTCAGTCAGCTTGATCTGGAGTTTGAGGCTGGGTTTACCGTGCTTACCGGTGAAACTGGTGCTGGCAAGTCTATATTAATTGATGCTTTGTCTTTAGCATTAGGTGCTAGAGCTGAAGGTGGTGTGACTAGAGTTGGCTGTGAAAAGGCCGAAATCAGTGCGACATTTTATATTGCGCAACACCCACAAGCGCTAGCATGGTTGCAGCAATCCGAATTAGATGCAGACGCGGGTGAGTTGGTGCTGCGCAGAGTGATGTATGCGGATGGTAGGTCGCGTGCCTTTATCAACGGCTCACCGGTCACCGTGCAACAACTGAAAGACATCGGCGAGCTGCTGGTGGATATTTATAGTCAAAATGCGCATCACTCTTTACTCAAATTGGCCACACAACGCCAAATTTTAGATGAGTTTGGCGGTTTGTCTGCGATGGCGATTGACTTAGCACAAAAATTCAAACACTGGCATCACCTGCACGAATTACGTTTGTCATTAGAAAAAAATGCGGCAGCTTATGCAGATGAATTAGCAGAGTTACGCGACAGTATTCGAGAGCTTAAACAGCTGGATTTTAATAGTGAAGACTGGACATCATTGCAGGCTGAGCATGCAAGATTATCCAACGGAGCTGATCTGATTAAAAATGGCGAGTTATGCGTGGATATGTTGCGCGATGGCGAGTCATCAGTATTAAGTTTATTGGCGCAAGTTCAGCACAAACTGCAAACCATGCATGCGTATGATGCCAGTCTTGGCGAGGCGATGGAGTCGCTCGATTCTGGCATGATTCAGTTACAGGAAGCCGGCCGTTTTATCGCTAAATACATACAGCATATTGACTTAGACCCTGCGCGCTTAAATGAAGTCGAAGCGCGCATTCAGGCGATTCACAGCGCTGCCCGCAAATACCGTGTGCCAGTAGAAGACTTGCCGCGATTATTGCAAACTTGGCAATCGCGTATGGATGAGTTGGCGGATGTGGAGGACAGTACCGCGCTTGCTGCACAAGAGGCACAAGCCTTGCATGACTATACTGAATTAGCGCAAAGTTTAAGCGCAGGTAGGCAAGCTGCAGCAACAAAACTCAATGAAAAAATCACTGCGCAGATGCAGTCCTTATCATTAAGCGGTGGGAAGTTTGTGGTTGAACTTAGTCCGCAACAAGCAGCTGCCAGCGGTTTAGAACAAGTAGAGTTTTTAGTGGCAGGGCACGCTGGTGTTGCGGCTAGACCACTGAATAAAACAGCATCAGGTGGTGAGCTATCAAGAATCAGTTTGGCGATTCGCGTGGTGACCGCACAGCAAGGTATCGTACCTACCATGATATTTGATGAGGTCGATGTCGGTATAGGTGGCGGCGTCGCTGAGGTGGTTGGCAATTTACTAAAACAACTCGGTGCCGAACGCCAAGTGCTAGTCATTACTCACTTGCCGCAGGTGGCGGCGCTGGGTCAACATCATTTGCGCGTAAGCAAAGCGCTGGTGAATGGCCAAACCTTAAGTACCATAGCGCCGTTAGATGCTGGGATGCGTATCGAGGAAGTTGCCCGCATGTTGGGTGGGCTGGAAATTACTGAAACCACACGTAAGCATGCCGGCGAGATGCTAGGCATGCATTGAATTAAATATATTGATGTCTTGCTACGTATTTAAGCTTTGCGGTCGCAAGGCGTTTTAGAGCAGTCCGCATATATATAAAGTGAATGCTCACGGATTTTAAAGCCTCTATCTAGCGCGATTGCGTGTTGACGTTTCTCGATTTCATCATCACAAAACTCTTCTACATGGCCGCATTGCAGGCAGACGATATGGTCATGGTGACCGGTTTCGTTAAGCTCAAATACCGCTTTGCCGCTTTCGAAGTGGTGCCTGATAAGCAAGCCTGCCTGCTCAAACTGTGTGAGTACGCGATACACGGTTGCTAGGCCCACATCTTCATCCGAAGTGATCAGAATCTTATAAACATCTTCTGCCGACAGATGACGTTCTTTACTGTTTTCAAACAGTTCGAGAATTTTTAGTCTGGGTAGCGTGGCCTTCAGGCCGGCGTTTTTTAAATCTTTTTGATCATGC
>NCHI01000050.1:11571-16664 GCA_002281815.1 Methylotenera sp. 24-45-7 | reverse complement strand
CTGCCGTTATTGCTAGTCGTGTTGGGCGTGCTTGGCGGTGCGATTGCATTTGGATTCATCGGTATATTTTTAGGCCCCACATTGTTAGCGGTAGGTTTGACCCTGATTTCGCATTGGGTTGCCTTGCAACATAGAGAGAACAAATAAGTTTTATGATAGAAACCGATCGTCTGATTGCCCCCGAAAGCGTAAGCCCGCAAGAAGAAGCGCTAGAGCGCGCACTGCGCCCCAAAATATTAGATGAATATATTGGGCAGGAAAAAGCGCGTGCGCAGCTGGAGATTTTCATTAATGCTGCGCGTGGCCGCAGTGAAGCGCTTGATCATGTGTTGCTATTTGGCCCCCCAGGTTTAGGCAAAACCACGCTTGCACATATCATTGCCAAAGAGATGGGCGTGAATATGCGTCAAACTTCAGGGCCAGTGCTGGAACGCGCCGGTGATTTGGCGGCTTTGCTTACTAATCTCGAGCCTAACGATGTGCTGTTCATTGATGAAATTCATCGTTTGTCACCAGTAGTAGAAGAAATTTTATACCCAGCGATGGAAGATTACCGTTTAGACATCATGATAGGTGAAGGCCCGGCAGCGCGCAGTGTGCGTTTAGATCTGCCGCCATTTACCTTAGTGGGCGCAACTACCCGTGCTGGTATGCTCACCAATCCATTGCGTGATCGATTTGGCATTGTGTCGCGACTTGAGTTTTATACCTCTGAAGAATTGGGGCGTATTGTGCAGCGCTCAGCCGGTTTATTGGAAGTAGAAATGGTAGACACTGGCGCACTGGAAATTGCTAGACGTTCTCGCGGTACGCCACGCATTGCCAACCGCTTGCTGCGCCGGGTGCGTGATTATGCGCAAGTAAAAGCAGATGGTATTGTCTCAGCAGAAATTGCAGATGCTGCCTTAAAAATGCTCGATGTGGATAAGCTGGGTTTTGATGTCATGGATAGAAAATTATTATTGGCTGTTTTAGAAAAATTTGGCGGTGGGCCAGTGGGCTTAGATAATCTGGCGGCAGCTATTGGTGAAGAACGCGATACCATTGAAGATGTGCTGGAACCTTATTTGATTCAGCAGGGTTACCTAATGCGCACGCCACGTGGACGCGTTGCGACCAGTCAATCTTATCAACATTTTGGTTTAGCCGTGCCAGCAAGTTTAGCCAGTGGCGAACATTGGCAGCAATAGCAAATATGCAGCGCACTACCACCGCTCATGCGCCCCTTGTTTTTCAATGGCCGATACGTGTCTACTACGAAGATAGTGACGCAGGTGGCGTGGTTTACCATTCCAACTATCTGAATTTTATGGAACGCGCCCGCACTGAATGGTTGCGACATTTGGGTTTTGAGCAGCCGCAGCTGAAAGCAGATTTAGGCGTCATTATCGTTGTGCATAGCATGCAGATGGCGTTTAAAAGCCCAGCATATTTTAACGACATGCTACAAATTGAATGCAATATCAGCAAAGTCGGTCGTGGCAGTTTAGAGATGGAACAAAAAATTACGCGTGGCGATGCTCTGCTTATTAAGGCAGAAGTGAAATTGGCATTCGTTAATGCCGATACGTTTAAACCGGTGGCAATTCCTGCCGATGTTAAAACCGCCATGCTAAACAATTAATCTGAATGAATAACAGTGGAGAAATTATGAACGCAAGCAGTGATATGTCGTTTTTTACCCTGATTGCAGGCGCCAGTCTGCCAGTGCAACTGGTCATGCTGATATTGGTGATTACCTCATTATTTTCATGGTGGTATATTTTTATTAAAGTGGCTACTATCAAACGCGCTGAAAGAGATGCCGAGAGTTTTGAAGAAACATTTTGGACTGGTGGTGATTTAACTAAGCTTTACGAAGGTGTAACGGCAGGCCGTCGCAAACCGCAAGGCATGGCCAGTATTTTTGAAGCGGGTTTTAAAGAATACATTAGACACAAACAACAAGCACGCATGGAAGTCTCCGATGTGATGGAGGGTTCGCGACGCGCGATGCGTGCGGCTTACAACCGTGAGATGGATGATTTAGATGCACACCTGCCGTTTCTAGCTTCGGTCGGCTCGGTGAGTCCTTATATCGGTTTGTTTGGCACGGTATGGGGCATCATGAATGCATTTAGAGGCTTATCAAACGTTGCGCAAGCGACCTTAACGCAAGTAGCACCAGGCATTGCAGAGGCGTTGGTGGCAACAGCCATAGGCCTGTTTGCCGCTATTCCAGCAGTGATTGCTTATAACCGTTTTGCCAGTTCTGTAGATAGGCTCTCTGTGCGTTATGAGAGTTTTATGGAAGAGTTTACTAACATCCTGCAACGCAAATCTTAAAGGCAGAACACGATGTCTCGAACCCGTAAACGTCGCATGATGAACCAAATCAACGTCGTGCCTTATATCGACGTGACTTTGGTATTGCTGGTGATTTTTATGGTCACAGCACCCATGACTAACCCTGGGGTAGTTGAGCTGCCTGGCGCCGGGCAAAGCCTAAATCAGCCAAAGTTACCGCCGGTAGTGGTGACTGTGAAAAAAGACGGCAATATCGAGCTTGAAGGTAAAACCATGCAGCGCGATACCATGCTGGCTGCGGTGAAAACTCAGCTTAATCAATCACCAGAGCGTTCAGTGGTGATTGCCGCCGATAAGAACGTAAAGTACGAAGACGTGATTAGCGTGATGGACGTGCTCAAAACCAACAAGATAGATAAAGTTGGTTTATTGCTTAAACCGTTATAGGTATTGAATTAAACCATGATGTTGCGCCAGCGCGAAACTCCAGATTCAGTCAAAGCCGGCATGCTATCCGTGATGGTGCATGTTTTGCTTTTGGGTGCGCTATTAATATCATTTAATTGGAAAACCACACATCCGGTGAGCATTGCGCAAGTGGAACTTTGGGACAGTATTCCCGTGGCTCAGCCTGCACCTGCACCAATTCCTGAACCAGTTCCAGAGCCTATTCCAGAACCTGTTCAAAAGGTTGAACCTCAGCCAGTGCCAGAGCCGGAAATTAAGCCAGAGCCGCAGCTTGAAATTGCACTTGAAAAAAAGCCAGTTAAAAAACAGCCGCCTAAACCTGACGTGAAAGCAGAAGAGGCGCGTAAAAAACTAGTTGCGGAAATGCGTCAGGAAGATTTAAAAAACGCACCTAAAGAAACACCTAAACCCAATAGCGATGCGATTAAAAAACTGCAAGAAGAGCTGCTTAATGAAGATAAAGCAGTTGGTGAGCAAAAAGCCACAGCTGCAAAATCTGCTGCGAGTGCGGGGGTGGTCGATGAATTTAAGGCCAAAATTCAAGCCAAAATACGTGGCAATGTGAACAAAACGCTGTGCGGAGATGGTAATCCAGAGCTGAAAGTTGAAATTGGTTTGATTCCGACAGGCCAGTTAAGTGGCGCACCTAAATTAGTTAAATCCAGTGGCAACAGTGCTTGCGACGATGCAGTAGAGCGCGCAATTCGCATTTCAGAGCCACTACCATTGCCATCTGATCCAGCTTTGTTTTCTGAGTTCAGGAACCTCAGGCTTACATTCCGCCCTAACGATTAGTTAGGAATTGCGACATGATGCGACTAAACTGTTGTTCACATCGTTGTCAATTTTGTTGAGTAAACTTTGACAGCTATGGCTTTATGAATTTATTGCAGTAAAATTTGTAAATCATTATGAAATTGAGCAAAACCCGCCCATGAAAAAACTGTTTAAATTATTTCAGCCTTTATTAATCGTATTGGGCTTGGCTACTTCGCAGCTGGTCAATGCAGCTTTAGAGATTGAAATCACCGGTGGTAGTGCGCAGCAAATCCCAATTGCCATTGTGCCCTTTGGTCAGGCTGGCTCATCGGCGCAAGAAAAAATTGCCGATATTATTGCTGCTGATTTACGCCGTAGCGGTCTGTTTCGTGTGCTGGAAACCGCAGGTGTAGCAAGCCGCCCCACAGACCTTGCGCAAGTCAAATATCCGGAGTGGTCGGTGTTGCAAGCGCAGGCTATTACGGTAGGAAATGTGACGACACTACCTGGTAACCGCCTCAAAGTGACGTTTGGTTTGGCTGATGTGTTAAAACAGAGTCAGCTAGTGACCATGGAATACAATATTGCGCCTAACCAGCTCAGACTGACCGCACATAAAATTGCGGATGTGATCTATCAGAAATTAACTGGTGAAGGCCCCATTTTTGCAAGCCGTATTGCTTATATCAACAAAGCCAAAGGGCGTTATTCGCTGCAAATTGCTGATGCCGACGGTGTTAATCCACAGACCGTGGTGGCCTCAAGCGAGCCCATTATTTCTCCGGCATGGTCACCTGACGGCACTAAAATTGCCTATGTTTCGTTTGAAAAGAAAAAACCAATTATTTTTGTGCAGTCGCTCACTACAGGCCAACGTTTAACCTTGGCAAGCTTTAAGGGTAATAATAGTGCGCCAAGCTGGTCACCAGATGGTTCAAAACTGGCGATTGTTTTAAGCCACTCCGCAAACTCGCAGTTATATACGATTAACGCCGATGGCACAGGTTTGAAACAAGTGACCAAAAGCAGCGCGATTGATACCGAGCCTAGTTGGTCGCCTGATGGTAAATGGATTTACTTCACTTCTGACCGTGGCGGCAATCCGCAGATATATAAAGTATCAGTACTAGGCGGCGCAGCGCAACGCGTGACTTTTCAGGGTGACCACAATTTAAGCCCACATTTTTCGCCAGACGGTAAATTTTTGGCAGTCGTGCGTAAAGATGGCGGTAAATACAGCATTGCTACCCAAGACTTAGCCAGCGGTCAGACGCAGGTGCTTAGTCAGGGTGGGCAGGATGAATCGCCAAGTTTTGCGCCTAATGGCCGTGTTATACTTTATGCAACGCGTGCAGGTGGACGCGGCGCACTGGCTGCGGTGTCTGCAGATGGTCGAGTTAAGCAGCGTTTGAGTGAATCAGACGGTGATATACGCGAGCCTGCATGGGGCCCATTGTTGAATTAGTAGCATATTGAAGCGGTTTTCAGTGTTGCGTACTGATAGTTGCGCATTCGCAACTTAAATTTAAGGAGAATAAAATGAACAAAAGTATCTTGAATAAAAAACTCTTAGGGAGTTT
>NCHI01000050.1:0-11551 GCA_002281815.1 Methylotenera sp. 24-45-7 | reverse complement strand
ATGTAAAAGTACACCGATGGCAGATAAACCAGCTGCCGTTGAAGATAAAAGTCCAACCACCACATCGGCGCCTGCTGCACCAGCTTCAGACGCAACTGCAGATACTGCGCCTGCAACTGAATCTATGGTGACTGGTAATCCGTTAACAGACCCTAACAATATTCTTTCTAAACGCAGTGTTTATTTCGATTTTGATAAAGACACCGTGAAAGAGGAGTTCCGTCCATTAATCGAAGCCCATGCTAAATACTTGGCTGAGCATGCCAATGCAAAAGTGATTTTGCAAGGTAATGCAGATGAGCGCGGCACACGTGAATACAACTTATCATTGGGTCAGCGCCGCGCCGTGGCAGTGAAACAATCATTGAACCTGTTAAGTGCGCAAGATAAGCAAATTGAAACCGTGAGCTTTGGTGAAGAAAAAGCCACAGCAAACTGTAAAGATGAAGCTTGCCACCAAACCAGCCGTCGCGTAGACATTGTTTACGAAGGCGAATAAGTAAAGGTATAAGTACTAACGATGAAAAAACTGATTCTGACTAGCCTGTTTTTAACAGCACAATTATTTTCTTACAGCAGCCATGCCGCATTGTTTGACGATACGGAAGCGCGAAAGAAAATTCTTGAGGTTGAGAAAAACATGCAAACTCAGAATCAGGCTACGCAAGCAGCATTGGCTGAGTTAAAAAGTAAGCAGCAGGCCTTGGAGCAAAGAGTCACAGCACTTGAAGGCATTGCTAAAAATGGTTTGATTGAGATGCAAACCCAAGTTGAATCCCTGAAGCAAGAGATTTCAAGATTGACCGGTGATTTAGAGTTGGCGCGTCATAATCTGGATTTGGCGCAGCAACGACAAAAAGATTTATATACCGATACCGATACGCGTTTACGCAAATTGGAAACCGCGCCCGCAGCAGGGCAAGCGCCCGTTACCTCAGAAGCAGCTGCGCCAGCAGTTAGCGATAAAGAAACAGAAGAACAAAAGTTGCTGCAGCAAGCAAACAGTTTATCTAAAGAAGCAAAGCATAAAGAAGCTTTTGCAGCTTATGACAAGTTTTTAAAAGATTACCCTAATAGCGCATCAGTAGCAGATGCAATGTATGGTTTGGGTTATTCGCAATTTGCGCTTAAAAACTATAAATCATCTATTGCCACACAACAAAAATTACTGGATGCGCATCCGGATAGTGCCAAAGCCCCTGATGCTATGCTGAACATGGCCAATAGCCAAATTCAGCTTGGGCAAGTCACTAATGCTAAAAAAACATTACGTGAACTGGTTAAAAAATATCCAAATAGTGAAGCGACACCAACAGCGCAAAAACGCCTGAAAAGCTTAGAGGCTATCGCTTAATCTTTAACAAAAACATTCACTTACTAAACTTCAGTTTAGCGTATCAGCTTATTTCAGTTAAAATAGCGCCAATTTTAAGTTGGCGCTATTTTTTTGTAGTAGCAAAATATGCCTTCCAAGTATGGTGTGCTAAAACTCAATGAAACTCAAAATCCATGAAATTTTCTATTCGCTGCAAGGCGAGTCCAGTCGCGTAGGCTTGCCTACAGTCTTCGTGCGTCTGACAGGTTGCCCGATGCGCTGCGTGTATTGCGACACTGCCTACGCTTTCAGTGGCGGCAGTAACATGGAAATCAGCGAGATTATGGCGAAGGTGGCCGAGTGTGGCACAAAATATGTCACGGTGACCGGCGGTGAGCCATTGGCGCAAAAAGGCTGTTTTGTGCTGCTAAAAGAATTATGCGATGCCGGTTATAGCGTATCGCTGGAAACAGGTGGCGCAATTGATATCAGCCCGGTTGATCAGCGTGTATCGGTTATTTTGGACGTTAAAACACCAGAATCTGGTGAAGTGGAAAATAACGTCTGGAGCAATCTAATGCATCTAAAACCAGCTGACGAAGTGAAGTTTGTGCTGTGCAGCCGTGCAGATTACGACTGGGCAAAACAAGTTTTAAGCCAGTATCACATTGCGGACAAATGCCCGGTGCTGTTTTCTCCGGTGTATAGCCAAGTGAGCCCGACCGATTTAGCTGAGTGGGTGTTAGCAGACAAGCTGCCGGTACGCATGCAAGTGCAACTACACAAGATACTTTGGGGCGAGAAGCCCGGGGTATAATTTGAATATGAATCATCAAAGCAAAAAGCCTGCAAAGGCAGTCGTTTTACTTTCTGGCGGATTAGATTCGGCCACGGTGCTGGCTTATGCGCGTAGCCAAGGCTTTGAATGTTATTGTTTAAGTTTGGATTACCATCAGCGCCATATTGCAGAATTAAATGCAGCAAAAAAAGTGGCTGAGGTGATGGGCGCTAAAGCACATAAAACAGCACAGCTTGATTTGTCGTTATTTGGCGGTTCAGCGCTCACGGATAATGCAATTGCCGTGCCGGAACAAGCTTCTACAGGTATTCCAGTCACCTACGTGCCCGCCCGCAACACGATTATGCTGTCATTAGCTTTGGCTTGGGCAGAGGTGCTAGAAGCGCAGGATATTTTTATCGGTGTGAATGCGCTGGATTATTCTGGCTACCCCGACTGCAGGGGTGAGTACGTTAAAGCCTTTCAGAATATGGCGAATCTTGCGACTAAAAGTGCAGTAGAAGGTAAAACCATTACCGTACATGCACCATTAATCGACATGACCAAAGCGCAGATTGTGCAGATGGGTGCAAAGCTGGGCGTAGATTACGCTATGACGGTCTCATGCTATCAGGCAAATAGCGAGGGCGAAGCCTGTGGTGTTTGTGATTCTTGCCGCTTGCGCAGTGAAGGCTTTGTTGCGGCTGGTTTGCCTGACCCAACGCGTTATAAAAAGCACACATAAATTTATTTAAAAGCGCTTTTGGTGGCTTTGAGTTTGTTGTGTAATTAGTTACAAAAACAAATACATAGCTTAATCGCGAATTAGATTGATAAATAGCTTGCCAAACTGCGCATAAATAACGTAAAATCCGCGCCTTTCTGCTTTAAATTATTCAAAAGAGAACAAAGATTATGGTTATTATTCGTTTAGCTCGTGGTGGCGCGAAAAAAACTCCTTTCTACAACGTAGTTGTAGCTGATTCACGTAACCGTCGCGATGGCCGCTTTATTGAGCGCGTTGGTTTTTACAACCCATCTGCAAGCGCTAATGCTGAAGGTTTGCGTATTGATTTGGCACGTGTAACACACTGGCAAAACAATGGCGCTCAACTGTCAGACACAGTTGCACGCTTAGTTAAATTCCACGCTAAAGGTCCTGAAGCTGCGATTGCTGCTAAAGCTAAAGACGCTGCAAAAATTGATGCTAAGAAAGCTAAAATTGCTGCTGAAGAAGCTGCAAAAGTAAAAGCTGCTGCTGACGCTGCTAAAGCTGAAGCCGATGCACAAGCTGCTGCTGACGCTGAAGCCGCTAAAGAAGCTGCTGCTGCGGCCGCAGAAGCACCTGCTGAAACAGAAGCACCAGCTGCTGACGCTTAATAATTTGCTGCCTGAAATGATTCAGGCATTGCAAGTTGTTCAGTTAAGCCGGATTAGGACTTAATTTTGGCAGAAAATGCAATGGTAGTCATGGGGCGCGTAGTTGCGCCCTACGGCGTTTTTGGCTGGCTGAAAATTGTGCCGGACACAGAAGCGTTTGATGGTTTGTTTGATTACGACACATGGTGGCTCGGTAAAGACGACACTTGGCGCGAAATGGTAGTTGAAACTGCCAAAGTGCATAACGACGTGATCTTAGTTAAGCTAGAAGGTATTAATGACCGCGATGCTGCGTTTGCCTGTAAAGGTAAGCAGATTGCAGTACCCAGAGCGCAGTTACCAGAGCCTGAAGAGAACGAATATTACTGGTCTGATTTAATTGGTGTACGGGTTAAGAATCTGCAAGGTGTAGATTTTGGCACCATTACCGATGTATTTGAGACTGGTGCAAATGACGTGATTGAAGTGCGTTCAGATGAGTTGGTGCAAGACGCTGACAAACCTAATGCAAAACCAAAGCCATTAGAGAGATTGTTGCCTTTTATTGCAACGGTTGTACTAGAGGTGGATTTAATAGCAAAAACCATGTTGGTTGATTGGGATCCAGACTTTTAGTCTGCGCTTTAAACCATGGCGTTTAAGTTTGATGTTGTTACCTTGTTTCCTGAAATGTTTGATGCTGTGACGAAATATGGCATTACCAGCAGGGCGTTGCAACAAGAGATTTATACAGTGCAGTATTGGAATCCACGTGATTTCACTACTGACAACCATAAGACCGTAGATGACAGGCCTTATGGTGGTGGCCCCGGCATGGTGATGCTGATAGAGCCACTGGAAAAAGCGATAGGTGCAGCAAAGGCTGTGCAGCTCGCTGAAGATATCAAGCCTTGGGTAGTGCATGTTTCACCGGCAGGTAAGCCGCTAACGCATGACAAGGTGATGCAGTTAAGTGAAAAAACTGGTTTGGTATTATTGGCCAGTCGTTATGAAGGTGTAGATCAGCGCTTGATAGATGCTGAGGTGGATGAAGAAATCTCCATCGGTGATTATGTATTAAGTGGCGGTGAGTTACCTGTGATGGTGTTGATGGATGCAATCATTCGTCAGTTACCGGGTAGCTTGGGTGACAGTGATTCTGCAATTGAAGATTCATTTGTGGATGGATTGTTAGATTGTCCGCATTACACCAGACCGGAAGAATATAAAAATGTGCGAGTGCCTGAAGTATTGATGTCAGGCAATCACGCAAAGATTAAGCAGTGGCGTTTAAAAATGTCATTGCAAAGAACTCGGGATCAACGTCCCGATTTATTGGCCGCAAGGCCGTTGACGAAAGAGGAAGCACGGCTGCTACAGCAAGATTAGATAGCAGGAACAAGCCCCTCATAATTAAAAGGAACCCTTAAGGGATAAACAAATGGCAGATATTATTAAAATGTTGGAAGAGGAAGAAATTGCGCGTTTAGGCAAAACAATTCCTAGCTTTGCTCCAGGTGACACCGTAGTAGTTGGTGTGAACGTAGTTGAAGGTACACGTAAACGTGTGCAGGCTTACGAAGGCGTAGTGATTGCTAAACGTAACCGCGGTTTGAATTCATCATTCATCGTGCGTAAAATTTCCTCAGGCGAAGGCGTTGAGCGTACATTCCAAACTTACTCACCATTGATCGCTAGCATCGAAGTGAAACGTCGTGGTGATGTACGTCGTGCAAAACTGTACTACTTGCGTGAGCGTTCAGGTAAATCTGCACGTATTAAAGAAAAATTGGTATCACGTGACAGAGAAGTCATGGCGCCAACAGAAAACGCTTAATACAAAGCTGATTTTCAAAACCCCAACAGATGTAAATCGTTGGGGTTTTTTATTGCCTAAACGTTTGCGTAACGCGGGCTTTGGTTTAACATCTAAACATGACCCTTTATGATGATGCACTTATTCATACACCGTTCGGCGCGGTCGCTGTGACTGCCTATAACGACCAGCTCGCAATCGAGTTGCTTGTTGCAGTGCCAAGCGATGCAGTTGAAGTTTCTAAGCAATCTAAGCATCCGCTAATAGCGAATGCATGCCAGCAAATTATTCGTTATTTAGAGAATCCTAAGTCGTCATTTGATATTGCATTGTCTCAGCATGGTACAGATTTTCAGCAACAAGTTTGGCAAGCAATTGCTGCCATTCCTGTAGGGCAAGTACGCACTTACGGAGCGCTGGCATGGGATATAGGTTCAGGGCCGCGCGCTGTGGCCAATGCCTGTGGCGCAAACAATTTACCTTTGGTTGTGCCTTGTCATCGCGTGGTTGCACAGCATGGCTTGGGTGGGTTTATGCAAGGCAAGCCTAATGGTTTGCTCATCAAGCAATGGTTATTGCAGCATGAAGGTGCGCGTCTGTGAGTGAGCATGCACTTGCGCCAGAAGACCAGCTGGAGCTGGATACTTTTGTAGATCATCTGTGGCTGGAAGATGGCTTATCAAAAAATACACTAGAAAGTTACCGACTGGATTTAACAACATTTGCAGCTTGGGTATATACGCAACATAAGCAATTGTTAACAGTAGATAAGCATGACATTCAGCAATATTTAGCAGTGAAGTTTCCGCAAAGTAAACCGCGCAGCATTGGTCGTTTAATTGCCAGCTTGCGACGTTTTTATCGTTACGGTTTGCGTGAAAATAAAATCAGTGTTGATCCCACGTTGCAAATAGAATCCCCTAAATTGCCACGCAGTTTACCCAAAAGCCTGAATGAAGATGAAGTGCTTGCCTTGCTCAATGCCCCTGATCTAACTGAACCAGCAGGGTTACGTGACAGAGCGATGCTGGAATTGCTGTATGCCTGCGGCTTGCGTGTATCTGAGTTGGTTGGCATCAAAACCACTGAAGTGAGCCTCAGCGACGCTGTGGTACGCGTTACCGGCAAAGGCAGTAAAACACGCTTGGTACCGATGGGCGAAGAAGCAGCAGATTGGATAGGGCGTTATTTAAAACAAGCGCGCCCAGAGATTTTGCAAAAACGTTTAAGCGATGCGCTATTTGTGACCAATCGTGGTGAGGCAATGACGCGGCAGGCATTTTGGTATTTGATTAAACGCTACTCGTTATTGGCAGGAATCACTAAGCCCATGTCGCCACATGTATTGCGCCATGCTTTTGCGACACACTTGTTAAATCATGGTGCAGATTTACGAGTGGTGCAGATGCTATTGGGGCATTCGGATATTTCAACGACACAGATTTATACGCATGTGGCGCGGGAGCGCTTGAAGAAATTGCATTCGCAGCATCATCCACGAGGTTAAAACTCTCTGACCTTTTTGACTTCGTCATACCAGCGTAGGCTGGTATCCAGTCAGCGTGGCAAGGCAGTGAGCTTATTTAATGCACTTTATTAAGTATTTAATTTAAAAATAATTAATTAATCTGTTGTGACCTAAGTTTTTAAATCCTTGTCGGGCGTAGCCCGACAGCTAGTTACTTGGCTTGTCCTTACCCGTAAAGAGCATGTCCGCCGAGTGCCGCGACCTTCGCGCCATCGGCGTGGCATGAATGGGAATTGGGTGAAAGTTGGGAAAGATAGCTACTTAATATTAGGTGTTTTTTGAACTGCGCTGAATAATCACCCCTAGCGCCTTCAATCCCGGCAATATCGCTGGTTTTGCCACTTTAACCTTAACATCAATCGCCTTAAACTCAGCTAAAATCAATTGGCAAACATGCTCTGCCAGCGCTTCTACCAATTTAAAGCTATTTTCTTTGAGTGTTTCACGTACGCGGTTTACGACTAATCCGTAATCAATGGTATCGTGAACATCATCACTTTTACAGGCTAGGCTTAAATCATAGCCAATTTCAATATCTAAAATAATGGTTTGTTCAACCATACGTTCCCAATCGGGTACGCCGAGTTTGGTTTGTACTTTCACTTCGCTTAAGAATATGGTGTCCATCATGACTTGCAGCGCCTTATTTTCATGTCGTCATTCCCGCGCAGGCGGGAATCCAGTAATATCTGAAATATTAAACCACAATTTATTATTTATTGCGGTGTTACTAATTGATTCCCGCCTGCGCGGGAATGACAGCGAAGAGATTTTAAGATGAATGATTTAGGTTTTATTCCCGTAGCCTTGGTGCCTGAGGTTTGGATTGTTGGCGCCTACCTTATTGGTTCGATTGCGTTTGGCATTTTGGTAAGCAAGCTATACGGTTTGCCAGATCCGCGCACTGTGGGTAGCGGCAACATTGGTGCAACTAATGTGGCACGTAGCGGTAAAAAAATGGCGGCAGTACTAACGCTGTTGGGCGACGTATTTAAAGGCTGGTTTCCGGTGTGGATTGCTTTGCAATCAGGCATGCTGATGTGGGTAGTAAGTGGTGTGGGCTTGGCAGTATTTTTTGGGCACTTGTATCCGCTATATCATGGCTTTAAAGGTGGTAAAGGTGTGGCCACGGCTTTGGGCGTGATGCTGGCGATTTCCCCGCTACTAGGCGTTGCAGCATTGCTGACTTGGGTGCTGGTGTTTGCGATTTCGCGTTATTCATCACTCGGTGCAATTGTGGCGGCTTTGTTGGCGCCAGTTTACGCTTGGTATTTGTTACCGTATCAAGATTATGTGATTGCAGTGCTGGTGATGTCTATATTTCTAATTTGGCGTCACAGAACTAATATTCAAAAACTCATCGCCGGTACTGAATCAGGCTTTGGTAAAAAGAAACCGTAATTTTAAGGCGCTTGCAGTTCGCTTAAATTCCAGCGCGGTTTTACGCTAAAGCTGTAATTTTTGTGGTCGTCTTTTTGCATGGCAATCAGGCGCATGGCACCGGCAAAGGCAATCATGGCGCCATTGTCAGTACAAAACTCCAAGCGTGGATAGCTCACTTTGCAGCCTCTGCGTTTGGTGGCTGCATTGAGTCTTTCGCGCAACCTTGCATTGGCGCCCACACCTCCTGAAACAATCAGATTATCCAGCCCGGTATCGCGCAAGGCATTCATGCATTTGATGGTGAGCACTTCGGTGACAGATTCCTGAAATTCCCAGGCAATGTCAGCTTTAGTGACTTCATCCAAAGGTTGATGCTGATTCACTAAGGTCAGCACTGAGGTTTTTAAGCCACTGAAACTGAAGTTTAAATCGCCGCTGTGAAGTAGCGGGCGTGGCAATTTGAAGTTGGCTTTGCCGCTTAGCGCCAGTTTGGACAAAGCAGGCCCACCTGGATAGCCCAGCCCTAGCAATTTAGCAGTTTTATCAAAGGCTTCGCCTGCTGCGTCATCCAAGGTGTCACCTAGTAATTCATATTCACCGATGCCATCTACGCGCATGAGTTGGCTATGGCCACCGGAAACTAACAAGGCAACAAAAGGAAACGCGGGTGGGTTATCTTCTAGCAACGGTGCCAGTAAATGCCCTTCAAGATGATGCACAGTGATGGTTGGGATTTGTAAGCTAAATGCCAAAGATTCAGCAAAACTGGTGCCTACAAGTAGTGCGCCAGACAAGCCTGGACCTTGTGTGTAAGCAATAGCATCAATATCTTGCAGTGTTTTTCCAGCATCTTTTAAGGTGATTTCTGTAAGCGGCAATACGCGGCGAATATGGTCACGCGACGCCAGTTCTGGCACTACGCCGCCATATTCTGCATGCATTTCAACCTGTGAGTGCAGGGCATGCGCTAAAAGACCGAGTTCGGTATCATAAAGCGCGATACCGGTTTCATCGCATGAAGATTCAATGCCTAGCACTAACATTTTGGGTTCCGTCTCAACTGATTAATCACTTTTACAGCACAATTACATAAAAGTAATTGAATAAAAACAATTATACGATTAAAATGGCGGACTTTTCTCAAGTTTGTAAGCCAATTATTTGGCAAGCTTGAGTAACATCTAATAACTTATAGTAGCTAAGAGAGACCGAATGTCTAGTGTACGTGTAAAAGAGAATGAGCCGTTTGACGTTGCATTGCGTCGTTTTAAACGTTTGATTGAAAAAACAGGTTTGTTGAATGACCTTCGCGCACGCGAGTTCTACGAAAAACCAACTTGGGAACGTAAACGTAAAGCTGCTGCTGCTGTTAAGCGTCAATATCGTCGCTTGATGAAACAAACATTGCCAGCAAAACTTTACTAATTTAGTTTAGTAAAGCGATTAGCATGTCATTAAAGCTTCAGATATCTGAAGACATGAAAAATGCCATGCGTGCTAAAGATAGCGCGCGTTTGGGCACGATTCGTTTGCTGCAAGCTGCTATCAAGCAGCGCGAAGTTGATGAGCGCATTGAGCTTGACGATAGTGCAGTAATTGCCGTTATCGAGAAAATGCTTAAGCAGCGTCGTGATTCAATCGCCGCTTATGAGTCAGCTAATCGTAACGATTTGGCAGATATCGAAAAGTTTGAAGTAACCGTGTTGCAAACTTATTTGCCGCAACAACTGACTGAAGATGAGATTAAACAAATCTTGGAAACAGTAGTCACTGAGACCGCTGCATCTGGCATTAAAGACATGAGCAAGGTGATGGCGGCGATTAAGCCGTTGGTTGCCGGTCGTGCTGACATGGGTAAAATTTCAGGTTTAATCAAGACTCGCCTCGGCTAATTAGCAATTGATAAGCAAGCAAACACTATAAGGAGCGTTAAGCTCCTTTTTTGTTTTGCGCTAACTTTTTGTTTTGCTAGCAGTTGGGCTAAAATGAGTTTTTATCGTTAAATCAACGTCGTAATTTTTGGCAAAAGCAGATAAATTTGATACCTGAAAGCTTTATTCAAGAACTTTTAAACCGCGTTGATATTGTCGATGTGGTGGATAAAAGTGTGCCGCTCAAAAAAGCTGGTGCTAACTATTCTGCTTGCTGTCCGTTTCATAATGAAAAATCCCCGAGTTTCACCGTAAGCCCTACCAAACAGTTTTATCATTGCTTTGGTTGCGGCGCACACGGCACGGCCATTGGCTTTTTGATGGAATATCAAGGGCTTAGCTTTGTAGAGGCGATACAAGATTTAGCCAAAAATGTGGGCTTAATCGTGCCACAGGAAACGCGCGACCCAGACAAACCTGCGCAAAAAGTAGTGGTCGGTTTGCAGGAGTCTTTGCAGCAGGCAGCCAATTTTTATAAAGCTGAGCTTAAAAAATCTTCTCGCGCGATAGATTACTTAAAAAGCCGCGGCTTAAGCGGACAAATTGCCGCCAAATTTCAGGTTGGCTACGCGCCTGCGGGTTGGCAAAATTTGCAAACTGTATTTCCGAATTACGAAAGTGAAGCCTTAACGACTGCCGGTTTGGTGGTAGAGAACGAACAGGGTAGGCGCTACGATAGATTTCGTGACCGCATCATGTTTCCGATTCATGACCAAAAAGGGCAGGTCATTGGTTTTGGTGGACGTGTGATTAACCCAGAAGACACGCCCAAATATTACAACTCACCAGAAACGCCGTTGTTTCAAAAAGGCCATGAATTATATGGTTTGTTTTTAGCGCGCCGCGCCATACGCGATGCAGGCCGCGCGCTGGTGGTTGAAGGCTACATGGATGTGGTTGCGCTGGCGCAATATGGTATTGAATATGCGGTCGCTGCACTAGGTACAGCCACTACGCCGTTTCATATTACCAAGTTAATGCGCCAAGCCGATGAAATTGTATTTTGTTTTGATGGCGATAATGCAGGGCGCACCGCGGCATGGCGTGCGGCCATGAACGCATTGCCAGCGCTAACTGACGGCTTGAAGCTGACGTTTTTGTTTTTGCCCAAAGAGCATGACCCGGATTCTTATGTGCGCGAATTTGGTAAAGAAAAGTTTGAAGCTGAAATTAAGATGGCCATGCCCTTGTCGCAATACATTTTGCAGCACCTGAGTGAAGATAATCCACTGCAAAGCCAAGAAGACCGGGTGCGATTTTTAAACGAAGCCGAGCCAATTTTGAAGCAGATTAACGCGCCACGTAGCGCCATGTATTTGCGCAAAAAAGTGGCCGAGTTGGCGCAGTTAAGCACTGAAGAAATGCATTCATTAATGAAGCTGCCAGACGTGACCAAAGCGCCGGTGCAGGCGCGGCCTAAGCTTACGCGCACTACTTTATC
>NCHI01000049.1 GCA_002281815.1 Methylotenera sp. 24-45-7 | reverse complement strand
TCCCCAATCTCTCTTAAAGAGTGGAAGGTAAGCCAGCCCTCCTTTGTTCTATCCTTGCCTGCTCATTCCTTCTCTCCATAGATGGTGGTTCTCTTTTCCTTCCCGATTCTGTTAGTCAATGAAGTCCTAAAATTCTTTCAACGGTGAATAGATGATTAGTTACGGACTCGATTCGATCACTGACTTTTCTTCTGCTAATAAACTTGACGTTGCATATTTAAATATTGCTTGGTGGAAGCCAGCGCAAATTCGAATTGGTCAATACAAGCAACCATTCAGCTTGGAAGAGTTGACAAGTTCAAACAATATTGACTTCAACGAGCGCAGTTTTGCAGATGTGTTACATGCAGAAAAACAAGCCGGTGCTATGGTGCACGGTGCTCCTGTAAAAGGTTTTACATATGCTCTTTCATTAGCTAACGGTGAAAATCAGAACTCACGAGAAACAGACGTTAGTGTTGATGCAAAAGATATTATTGGCCGCGCAACTGTTAACTTTGCCGAGTTAATGGAAAATAAAGAAATGGTAATGCACGTTGGTGGTGCCTTCGCTAAAGGTGATATCGCTAAAAATGGTAGCACTCAATTTTTTGGAGGCAACGTAGCAACTGAAGCTCGCGGTGCACAGTTTATGACAACTCCAACTATTGCACCCGTAGCTGGTGTTGACGGCTCTATTGATCGTAGTCGTTACAATGGTGAATTAGCTCTTGCGCACGGACCATTTAAAGTACAAGGTCAGTATATCAACGCAAATTATGACTACGATGCTACAGCTATTACAAACGTTGATGCAGATGTTAAATCATATTACATTCAAGCTCTATGGACATTAACTGGTGAGTCTCATGCTAGTCGTTACAAAGACGGTGTGTTTGGTGCTTTGAAACCTAAAAACAACTTTAATCCAGAAACGCTTTCTGGTGGTGCATGGGAAGCCGGTATTCGCTACAGTAAGTTTGATGCGAGTGACTTTAAAAATGCAAACGGTACAGGTATTTCAGGTGCTGGTAAATACACTGAGGCAGACGCTTTAACGCTAGGTTTGAAATTCGTTGCAAATGCACATGTACGTTTCTTACTTGACTATGTGAAAACAGACTTTGAAAACCCTGTTACAAATGGTGTCGTAACTGTTAACGGTAAAAACGAAGATAGCGAAAAAGCAATTCTGTTCCGCACACAATTCGCATTCTAAAAAAATCTAAAAAACTTATTGCTTCAATCTCCCCTTCAGCCCGCTCCCGTAGCGGGCTTTTTTTATGGCGCAACAATGGCGTGCTTAGCAGGGCAGTCAGGTATAATGCATGTCTGAAATTTCTATTCAGGAGCCTGTATGTACAAACACCCGCTATTAGACCGTGACAAAATGACACCGCAAGAAGCGCTGGATATTTTGATAGATGGTAATCATCGTTTTGCCAACAATCTCACTGCCAACAAAGACATGCATAATTTGGTGATGATGACCAAAGATAGACAACACCCTTTTGTTTCCATGTTAAGTTGCAGCGACTCGCGCGCGCCAGTAGAAATGGTATTTGATCAGGCGCTGGGGGATGTGTTTAGTGTGCGTCTTGCCGGCAATATTGCTTCAGACAAAGCGATTGGTAGCTTGGAGTTCGGTTGTAAATATTTGGGCAGCAAGTTAGTGGTAGTGCTTGGACATACTGGTTGTGGCGCAGTCAAAGCTGCCTGCGATAACTTTACCGACGGTCACATTGGCGAAATTACCAATCTGATTAAACCCGCAGTGCGTCTTGAAAAAACCATATCGGCGCAACGTGATTCCTCTAATGTAGATTTTGTAGCTAAGGTATGTGCATTGAGTGTGCAAGTGCAGATGGATGAAATTATGCACAGCAGCGAGATTTTGCAAGATATGCTGGCTAGCAGGCAAATCGCCATTGTCGGCGGTATTTACGATTTGGCTACCGGAAATGTACGTTTTATGGATAACGCGATAGGTTTGTAGTGCGCGTTTAATCAACGCCTAATAAAAAAGCTGATTGTTTTTGCAATCAGCTTTTTTTGTGTTTACTGCATATTAAATATAGTAATTTTATTTCTAGCGATGACCTTCTTTAGCCATGTTGATACTGTATTTTGGTATTTCAATCACAATATCTTCTTTACCCACCAGTGCCTGACAAGACAAACGTGAGTTAGGCTCTAAGCCCCAAGCTTTATCTAACAAGTCGTCTTCTTTCTCAGAAGATTCATTCAGTGATTTAAAGCCCTCACGAATAATGACATGGCAGGTGGTGCAAGCGCACACTTGGTCGCAAGCATGTTCAATGTCGATTTCATTGTTGAGCAAAGTATCGCAAATTGAATCACCCGTGTTGGCTTCAATTGCCGCGCCTTCCGGACATAATTCAAGGTGTGGTAATACAATAATTTGTGGCATGGTTATACTTCCAAAGAGTTAATAGCTTTGCCGCTTAGGGCGCTGCTTACGCTTGCGTTCATGCGCGCCGCGGCAAATGCTTCTGTTGCAGTATTTAGCGCATCTACTGCTTGATTAATTGCTGTTGCGTCATCTGCCTGCGTGATAGTTTCTAAACGTTTAATTTCGTGTTGAATTGCCTCTTGTTCAGCGGCGCTAATTAAATGGCCATCTGCCTGCAGTGCCAAATTCACAGAGTTAATAATTGCACCGGCACTCACTCTGGCTTCCGCCAGCATACGTGCTTTTTTGTCCTCTTCAGCACTGCTAAATGAAGCTTTAAGCATGCTGGTGATTTCGTCTTCCGTCAGGCCGTACGAGGGTTTTACTTCAATTCGTGCCTCAACCCCAGTGCTTTGTTCACGCGCGGACACGGACAGTAAACCATCGGCATCGACAGTGAAGGTGACACGTATGCGTGCCGCACCAGCAGCCATGGGTGGAATGCCGCGTAATGTAAAGCGTGCCAGTGAGCGGCAGTCGCTTACCAGTTCACGCTCACCTTGTAGCACATGAATGCTCATCGCGGTTTGGCCATCTTTATAGGTGGTGAATTCCTGTGCACGTGCAATCGGCAGGGTGCTGTTACGGTGAATCACTTTTTCTACCAAACCGCCCATAGTCTCTAAACCCAGTGACAGCGGCGTCACATCCAGTAACAACAATTCATCATCATTTTTGTTGCCAGCCAGAATGTTGGCCTGAATCGCAGCGCCTAGAGCTACAACTTTATCGGGGTCTAAATTGGTAAGCGGCTCTTGCTGAAAATAGTCTTCAACCGCACGGCGTATGTGTGGCATGCGCGTAGCGCCGCCGACCAATACCACGCCATTAATGTCTTCGATACTCAAGCTTGCATCACGCATGGCTTTGCGTGTGGGGGAGAGGGTTTTGATCACTAAATGCTGTGTGATTTCTACAAATTTTTCTGCGCTTAAAGTCACATCTACCAAAATGCCATTACTCAAACGGCACAGAATTTGTGCTTCAAAGTTTTCAGTAAGCCATTCTTTGGCTTGGCGTGACTTGGTGAGTAATAAGCGCGTATCGCTTTCGGTGAGTGGCGCGAACTCTTTATTGGTTTCTCTGACTGTATCTAGCACCCAGCAATAAATGCGGTGGTCAAAATCGTCACCGCCCAGTGCTGAGTCACCGTTGGTAGCCAGCACTTCAAATACACCTTTGCTCAAGTGCAAAATAGACACATCAAACGTGCCGCCGCCCAAATCGTAAATGACAAAATTACCTTCAGCAGCATTATCTAAACCATAAGCCACCGCAGCAGCAGTAGGCTCGTTTAACAGGCGAAGTACATTTAAGCCAGCAAGACGCGCTGCATCTTTAGTGGCTTGGCGCTGTGCATCATCAAAATAAGCGGGCACTGTAATCACTGCACCGACGAGTTCGCCGCCCAATGATTTCTCAGCACGGATTTTGAGTGACTTTAAAATTTCGGCAGAAATTTCAACCGGGCTTTTTAGGCCGGCACGGGTTTCAATTTGTAGTGCTTTACTGTTTTGGTCGTGGCTAGCAGATACAAAACGATAGGGGATGTGCGCGCGGTCTGTGATGTCGTTAATGCTGCGCCCCATAAACCGTTTGGCTGAGCTGATGGTATTCGTGGGGTCGTTGCTTTGCTGGGCTTGCGCCTCGTGGCCAACTATCACAGCGCCATCCGGTGCATAACGCACAACAGACGGCAATAAAGCATGGCCGTGGTCATCTTGCAGCACAGTGCTCATGGCGCTACGCACAGTGGCTACCAATGAGTTAGTGGTGCCCAAATCAATGCCCACCGCCAGCTTGTGCTGATGCGGTGCGGCACTCATGCCAGGTTCAGATATTTGCAGTAATGCCATAGAGAGTAGTCGTTATCTTTTTAACTTAGCCAGCTTAAAGTTTCAGCTAGTCTAAATATTCAATCGCTTGTTGTATGTCTGCGCATACTTTATCAATAAAAATTAGTTTTCTGGTGAGTTCAGTCGCTGCTACATCATCTTTTGTTACATCAAATAACTCACCAAGATTGGCTTCCATAGCTTTAGCTTCAGCACGCAGTTGTAGATAAAGGCGTTCTAAACTTTCAATGTCTTTGGCCTGTTTTGCATCATCTAACTGCTCGCGCCATTCCATTTGCTGCATCAAAAAATCCATAGGCAATGCAGTGTTGGTATCAGCTACTGCGTCAATACCACGACGCTCCAACAAATATTTTGCACGGCGAGCAGGATTTTTTAAGGTGCCGTAGGCTTCGTTAGAAAGCGTAGCCTGTTGCATAGAAGCGAGTTTTTCAGAGGCTGGCGCATTCACAAAACGGTCAGGATGGCTGGCAGATTGTATTTTGCGAAAATTAGCTTCCAGCAATTTAACATCAATCGCGTACTGCTCAGGCAGATTAAACAGCTGAAAATAGTCGGCTTGGTTGTTAGACATGCAATTGCAACTTAAACAGTAAAGCTTTCGCCGCAGCCACACTCGTCTTTTACATTGGGGTTGTTGAATTTAAACCCTTCATTCAAGCCTTCTTTGGTGAAGTCAAGCTCGGTACCGTCGATATAAACCAAGCTTTTTGGATCAACAATCACCTTGATACCATGGCTTTCAAAAGCGGTATCCTCAGGCTGCATCTCGTCAACAAACTCAAGTGTATATGCCATGCCAGAGCAGCCGGTGGTTTTAACGCCTAAGCGCAAACCAATGCCTTTACCGCGATTTTCGAGAAACTTCTCAACGCGGCTTGCTGCGGTATCTGTCAATGTTATTGCCATATGCTTATTCTCTAATTCCAAAAATTTACTTTTTTAAAAAGTGCGCTATTTTAGCGATTTTGCTTTAACTTATGCACTTTCTTTTGCAGCTTGTTTCGCCTTAATGTCAGCAACTGCTGCTTTAATTGCGTCTTCTGCAAGTACTGAGCAGTGAATTTTTACTGGTGGTAAAGCCAGCTCTTCTGCAATCTCAGAATTCTTAATCGCATAAGCTTCATCAATGGTTCTGCCTTTTAGCCACTCTGTGACCAATGAGCTTGAAGCAATCGCTGAGCCGCAACCATAAGTTTTAAACTTCGCATCTTCAATAATGCCGTCGTCATTCACTTTAATCATTAGCTTCATTACGTCGCCACATGCCGGTGCGCCTACCATGCCGGTACCAACCTGCGGATCGTTTTTATCTAAACTGCCTACGTTTCTTGGATTCTCGTAGTGATCCAAAACTTTGTCTGAATATGCCATTTTAATGCTCCTTTTTTTGAGGGGTTAGGAATTAGGGGCTGGGGGCTAGGGATGATGTTGAGAGATTTATGGTTAAAATTAACTAATCGTTATATTCAACCTAAATCTTTAAACATCATCCCTAGTCCCTAAATCCTAGTCCCTAGCCCCTGTATTTCTAATGTGCTGCCCATTCTACTTTGGAGATATCCACCCCATCTTGGAACATTTCCCAAAGCGGTGACAGTTCTCTTAATTTACCAATCTTGCTCTTCATCAATTTAATCGTGTAATCAATGTCCTCTTCTGTCGTGAAGCGGCCAATCGAAAAACGAATCGAGCTGTGCGCCAGTTCATCACTGCGACCTAAAGCACGTAACACGTAACTTGGCTCAAGGCTTGCAGAAGTACAAGCAGACCCGCTAGAAACCGCGATGCCTTTAACCGCCATAATCAGTGACTCACCTTCAACATAGTTAAAGCTGATGTTAAGGTTATGCGGTACACGATGCTCTAAGTCACCATTCACATATACTTCTTCAATCTCTTGCAAGCCGTGCAGCAATTTGTCGCGCAGGAAGCGAATACGCTCGTTTTCTGTGTCCATTTCTTCACGTGCAATGCGGAATGCTTCGCCCATGCCCACGATTTGGTGGGTAGCTAAAGTACCTGAACGCATGCCGCGCTCGTGACCGCCACCATGCATTTGCGCCTCAATACGAATACGTGGTTTGCGACGTACATACAAAGCACCGATACCTTTAGGGCCGTAAGTTTTGTGTGCACAGAAACTCATCAAATCCACAGGCAAAGTTTCCAAATCAATTTTTACTTTACCGGTGGCTTGCGCTGCATCTACATGGAAAATCACGTTATTGGCACGGCAGATATTGCCGATAGCAGTAATGTCTTGAATTACACCAATTTCGTTGTTTACAAACATCACAGATGCTAAAACTGTATCCGGGCGAATGGCTGCCTTGAATTTTTCCAAGTCAATCAAGCCATTAGGCTCAGGTTGCAAATAAGTCGCTTCATAACCTTGGCGCTCAAGTTCACGCACGGCATCAATCACCGCTTTGTGTTCGGTTTGCACTGTAATGATGTGCTTACCTTTGGCTGAGTAAAAGTTAGCCGCACCTTTAATGGCTAAGTTGTTTGATTCAGTCGCACCTGATGTCCATACGATTTCGCGTGGATCTGCACCTACCAGTTTGGCGACTTCTTCACGTGCGTTTTCAACCGCTTTTTCCGCGGTCCAACCATAAGGATGGCTGCGTGAAGCCGGGTTGCCAAAATGCTCCGTGATGTAGGGAATCATTTTTTCAGCAACACGCGGGTCTACCGGCGTGGTGGCTGAGTAATCCAAATAAATTGGATGACCATCATCGTGGTTGTTTAAAACTGGCATTTCAATTGATGCTGACATCGTGTTCATTATCCTTACTATATTGATGTAATCTGTTTTTAAACCACTTGCAATTGCTTATGCCGCAATGCTCGTCAGTTGTTTTAATCTTAAAATCTCATTTTTCAATGTGTTCAAAAAGTTAGCCACTTGCCGCGTGGTGTTTTGCATACCAAAACTTACACGCACCGCACCTCTGGCTAAATCTGCATGTACGCCCATGGCCATTAACACATGGCTGGGTTCGGTGCTGTCGCTAGAGCAGGCAGAGCCACTGGCAACTGCAAAGCCTTTGCGGTCTAGCGCCATGACTAAAGTTTCGCCTTCTATACCCGCAACCGCAAAAAAACTGGTGTTAGGAATGCGCGCCGCCTTATCACTAAATAAGGTTACATCCAGAGATTGCAAGCCCTGTTCAAACTGTTCGCGTAATGCATTTGTATGCGCAGCAAAGTTTTTCACGTTCGCTGCTGCTAATTCACATGCCATGCCAAAGCCAATAATTGCGGCTACATTTTCTGTGCCACTACGCAAAGCTCGCTCTTGTCCACCACCATGCAACAACGGCTGAACATCTAAGCGCTTGTCCAAAATCAACGCCGCCGCACCTTGCGGGCCATGGATTTTATGACTGGAAACGGTCATGGCGTTAACGTTTAAATCATTAAAACTCAGCGTTAATTTACCTAAAGCCTGCACTGCATCGGTGTGAACAAAACTACCAGCACGTTTTGCGATTTCTGCAATATTTGCCATGTCCTGAATCACGCCACTTTCGTTGTTAGCCAGCATCACCGAAGCCAGACAAGTGGGCGTAGTGAGCAATGTTTCAAAATGCGCAATATCCAGTTGGCCTTGTTGATTCACGGCAATTGCTTTGCTGCGATATGCTTGGTACTGCATTGCAATTGCCGGGCGGCTAACGCAAGGATGCTCAATTGCACTATATAAAATCTGACTCGGTGCAAGATTGGCAGCAATGCCTTTCACTGCAAAATTATTCGCTTCTGTGCCGCAAGACGTAAACACCACTTGTGATGGATAAGCCCCGCAAGCTTCTGCCACTTGCGCTCTGGCATGTTCAATTGCAGTGCGCGCAGTGCGTCCGAACACATGACGACTGGTTGGGTTACCACTTTGATTTTTCAACCAGGGCAACATCACATCCAGCACGCGGCTATCTAGTGCTGTGGTTGCATTATGATCAAAATAGACACTGCTCATATTTCTAGCAATCTTGACTTATGCAGCAGCGGCCGCTTTGTTGCTGAGCGCTTCGCAACTATGGTTGCGTGGCGTAATCGAAATTTTCTGACCATTGCGCTGCGAATTCACCATGTCGGCAATCGTCACGCCAGACAAATATTCCAAAATTTTAGTGTTCAACGATGTCCACAGGTCATGCGTCATGCAGCGACCCTCATCTTTGCAATTTTCATTGCCGCCACATTGTGTGGCATCAATTTGCTCGTCTACCGCATTAATAATTTCTGAAACAGAAATGTCGCTGCTGGCTTTTGCCAAGTGATAACCACCACCTGGGCCGCGCACACTTTTAACTAAGCCTTGGCGACGCAGCTTGCTGAACAATTGCTCGAGATATGAAAGTGAAATATCTTGACGCTCACTAATCGCTGCAAGCGTAACAGGTTTGTTTTCAGCAAGCCCCTGCGCCTCATGAATCGCGAGGTCTAGCATTGCCGTAACTGCAAATCTACCTTTGGTTGTTAAGCGCATATTGTTGACTTTGTTTAAATATCAATAGAAAGCGAATTGTAGAATACCTTACAATTTTAGTCAACTATTGTGCGCTTTAGTTCACGGTAGATTGCCTTAACTTTTAGTCAGATTTTTTGGTGGATTTTTTTACTGTGGTTTGTACATTGAATGCTTCGCCAACCTCGGCGTCGGTTTCAACATCCATGTTGAGTCGGTCAAGCTGCGATTGCAATGCCTGCATGGTAAGGTCTTGCTTAGCCGCATGATCTAGCAGCGAATGTATCGCTTTTATCATTGGATCATTTTCATCATTGCCGACCGCGTAAGCTGCAAAACCAATTTTTTGTGCTGTGGCTTCGCGCTGTTTAGATTTCTCTTCTTCAAGAATACGTGCCGGAATGCCTACCGCCGTAGCGTTAGCTGGCACATCTTTTACCACCACTGCGTTAGAGCCAATTTTTGCGCCTACGCCTATCGTTATCGGCCCCAGCACTTTAGCGCCAGCACCAATCACCACCCCCGCCTCAAGCGTAGGGTGACGCTTGCCTTTGTTCCATGAAGTGCCACCTAGCGTTACGCCATGATAAAGGGTGCAATCATCGCCGATCACAGCAGTTTCGCCGATGACGACACCCATGCCATGGTCGATAAACACGCGGCGGCCAATGGTAGCGCCCGGGTGAATTTCAATCCCGGTTAACCAACGGCCAAGGTGCGACAAAAAGCGTCCCAGCCAAAACCAATCATGCTGCCATAACCAATGGCTCAAGCGATGCATCAGCAAGGCGTGTACGCCTGGATAAGTGGTTAAAATCTCCCAATGCGTGCGCGCCGCAGGGTCGCGCTCGAACACGATAGAGATGTCTTCTTTGATATGATTAAACATGCCGTGATTATGCCATAAATAGAATGTTGACTAAAATACTTGGGATTGTGGAACGCACTGAATTTAATATTTACTATGTTGCTTCGGCTTCACTGACAAAGTCAAAATTCCTCTCAGCAAGTTCACTTCTTCTTTTTCCAACTTAGCGCGTGCATAGATGCGGCGGATGCGTTCAAACAGTTTTTTGGGCGCGCGCGGATTGATGTAGCCGATTTCTGATAATACTTCTTGCATGTGCTGATAAAAGCGTTCCAAATCATCCTGACTCGCTAGTTCGGACTGTTTTTCGTCATAGTGCAGCTTGCCATCAGTGATGGCCATGCGCACTTCATAGCACATTACCTGTACTGCCTGTGCCAGATTAAGTGAAGTGTAGTCAGGGTTTGCGGGAATAGTTGCCAATATCTGGCAGCGGTCGGCTTCTGCGTTGGTGAGGCCGCTCATTTCAGTGCCGAACACCAATGCGACTTGTTGTTGGCTGCCAATACGGTAAGCATGCTGTGCCGCTTCGCGCACGTTCATTACTTCTTGCGATAATGAGCGCTCTTTGCCACTTACCCCAATCACGAACTGGCAATCGGCAATCGCTTGTTCCAGTGTTGCGGTAACTACGGCACTCTCCAGTAAATCTGCCGCGTTCACAGCGAGTGAGGTGGCTTGTGGATCAGGGAAATATTTTGGGTTTACAAGATAGAGCTGGTTTAAGCCCATGGTTTTCATAGCACGCGCGGTTGAGCCGATGTTGCCAGGATGGCTGGTTTGGCAGAGTACGACGCGGATGTTGTTGAAAATGTTTTGATTATCCAATTGGGAGCCTGACGCAGTTTGATGCCTTAAACGCTGAAATCAAATGAGACTTGATTTGGTGATAAGGTCAATAAAAGTTAAAATAGCATTTTATCAGTTCTTTAAGAAAATCTAGTTATGCATCCAATGCTAATCAATGCAGTTAAAGCCGCGCGCGAAGCGGGTCGAATTATCAACCGAGCATCTCAAGATGTTGGTTCGCTGAAAGTTCAGTCTAAAACTTTTAATGATTTTGTGAGTGATGTAGATCGCGCTGCCGAGCAAGCGATTATCGATACCTTGCGTTACGCTTATCCTGACCATGCTTTTTTAGGTGAAGAAAGCGGCGAGAGCGAACAAAAATCCGACAACGTTTGGATTATCGATCCTCTAGATGGCACGACTAATTTTCTACACAGCTTTCCGCAATACTGTATTTCGATTGCTTTGCAACAAAAAGGCGTGCTGACGCAAGCAGTGATTTATGACCCAGTGCACAACGATTTGTTTACTGCTACTAAAGGTCGTGGCGCGTTCTTAAATGACAAACGTATTCGCGTGACGAGTCGTACCAAGCTGCAAGATTCACTGATTGCCACAGGTTTCCCGTTCCGTGATTTCACGCATCTCGATACTTATATGAATATGTTGAAAGACATGATTAAGAAAACCACAGGTATTCGCCGCCCGGGTTCAGCTGCGTTGGATTTAGCTTATGTGGCAGCTGGTTGGACTGATGGTTTCTTTGAAATCAATTTATCGGCATGGGATATTGCCGCGGGTGGTTTGCTGGTGCAAGAAGCGGGCGGTATTGTCGGTGACTTTGAAGGCAACGAGAGCTGGCTGCAAACGGGTAATATCGTGGCGGCTAACCCTAAAGTATTCGCACAAATGCTGCAAACCTTAAGCCCGCATTTGACGGATAGCCTCAGAACACCAAAGTAATTTTGCTGTGTTAAAACTGCGTCTGCACTGAAAAGGCAGGCGCTTTTTTTTGCCTATTAAAATTAAACATAAAATATCTACATGAATCATTTCTCAATTTCATCTTAAAAAGTTAGACTGTTTTTCAATTTTAAAAATAACGCTTTTATGACC
>NCHI01000197.1 GCA_002281815.1 Methylotenera sp. 24-45-7 | reverse complement strand
AGCATGGCATTATTGCTTTATCCAGTAACTATGCACTGTATGCAGATATGAGTAATCGTGTGATGAGCATACTCAGACAATTTAGCCCAGACCAAGAAGTATATTCTATTGATGAATCTTTCCTTGATCTTACAGGCTTTCAATCACGTGACCTGATAGCCTATGGTCAGCAAATGCGTAAACGCATCTTAAACTGGACTGGCTTACCAGTATGCGTGGGGATCGGTGCTACCAAGACACTAGCTAAGCTCGCTAACCACTGTGCAAAGAAGCGGCCAATATTTAATGGTGTGTGCAATTTAAATGCACTGAGTAGCCTTGAACTTGATGCTTTGTTCGCAGAGATTGATGTAGGTGAGATTTGGGGAGTAGGGGGCAAGCTTGCACCTAAACTTAAAGCACTTGGTATCAACAGTGTGCTTGACCTGAAGCGAGCCAGTCCAGAGCGATTGCGCCAGCAGTTTAGCGTAGTGATGGAGAAAACTATCCGTGAGCTAAATGGTACAGTTTGTATTGAGTTAGAGGAAATGGTGCCAGCCAAAAAACAAATCATGAGTTCACGAAGCTTTGGCATTCCGGTGAGAGATTATGTCAGCCTAGCTGAATCAATTACTTTGTATGTAAGCCGTGCCGCTGAAAAACTCAGAAAACAACAATCATTTGCAGGATCAATTTACATTTACATACGCACCAGTCCATTTAAACCTGATGATCCGTTTTACAGTAATGGCATGACGATACCGCTACCTAGTCCAACTGATGACACTAGGCAACTTGTAAACGTGGCGCTATGGGGGCTCAAGCAGATCTACAAGCCTAATTACAACTACGCTAAATCCGGCATCATGCTGGGCGAGCTTGTGCCTATTCAGGGTGTGCAGACTGATCTATTTAGTCAAACGCGAGTAAGTCCTCAATCCACTTTGCTGATGAGCACAATGGACAGCATCAACCGTAAGATGGGTAAGGAATCCATTAAGCTTGCCAGTGAAGGTTTCAGGCGGACATGGAAGATGAAGCAGGAGAATAAAACTCCGAGTTACACGACGTGTTGGAGTGATTTGCCAGTAACTGTTTGATGGGCAGTTATGCGGACAAAGGAGACATTCAATATTTGAATTCACCTACCTTTCGGCAAGGGAGTCCCCGCTAACTATATAGAAACTCATCAGTAGTTTGGAATACTCATATTTTTTGGACAATCCTACTTATTTGCTGGACTATAGATAAACTAGATTGATGCTTTGATCAGTGTGATAGCTGCATTTCTTGCACGTTTTGCAGCTCCAGATCCAGGGCTTAATCTTTCAATTAGTGCGCCGCCTTCAAATATAATCGT
>NCHI01000048.1 GCA_002281815.1 Methylotenera sp. 24-45-7 | reverse complement strand
AAGTAGATAAATCTATCACTATCAAAGCAGAGCCTGCAAAAGTCTGGGCCTTAGTAAAAGACTTCGGCAACATGCAAAAATGGCATCCAGCTGTGGCCAGCACAAAATTAGAGAAAAAAGGTGCTGATACATTTAGAACCTTGACACTTAAAAGTGGCGGCACAATCGTGGAAAAACTGCGTAGCGCTGATGAAGCAGATATGAAATTAAAATATGAAATCGTTACCAGTGGCTTGCCATTGACTGACTACAATGCATTCATGGTGGTTACTAAAGGCGCAAATCCAGGCGAAACTAATGTACAGTGGGTTGGCCGTTTCTACCGTTTATACAAACTAAACCCACCAATTCCAGCAGGTCAGGATGATGAAACAGCATTAAAAACCATCAATGAAATTTTTGATGCAGGTTTAGCAGGTTTGCAAAAGGCAGCAGAATCGTCAAAGTAAACCACCGCGAACAGTCACAGAAATGGTCGCTTATAGAATGGATACGTGACCTTTTTTGACAGCATAAGCGGGATAAAAGACAATAATTGTCACCTAATTGAAAAAGCGGAACGCAAGTTCCGCTTTTTTATTGGCCTAATTTTCTAAAAAGAATAAATTTTCTATTTATCGATAGCGTGCCTAATTGTTAAAAAACCATGCCTACACTTTTGTAGAGTCAGTCATTAAAAAATTAAGTGTTTGTTTTAATTGATAATAACTGAAATAAAATATCAGCCACTGAAGATTGCACCGCTCAAAATCACATAACACAGCGCTTCATACAGCAAAAAATATAAACAATTTTGTAGATATTGGCATAGCTATTGCTAATATATTATTGAGTGCTGTTACAAACCTAAAATTGTTACAGTGCATGATAGTTTAAATTTACAAAAGGAAATTAAAATGAAAAAAGTACAACAAGGTTTTACCTTAATCGAGCTGATGATTGTAGTGGCAATTATCGGTATCTTAGCGGCTGTAGCAATTCCAGCTTACTCAAACTACACCATCAAAGCTGCTAACCGTGCATGCTTAGCGGAAACTAAAGGTTATACCAACTCTTACGTGGTTGCTGTAGCGGACAACTCAGCGCTACCAGCAGTTCCTACAGGCGGTGCATGTGCATCAGTTGTAGCTAGCTCAACTGCAATTACTGGTACACCTAACACACCAGGTACAGGCACAACTTCATGCAGCCCAGTAACTGGCACTTGCACAATGACACCATAGTTTCAAATCCGATAACTTTGCTTTAATACAGAGTTATCGAATAATCTGACGCTATTTGATATTAACTTCTCGAAGTTAATATCTTTCAAGGACTGAACCCTTACAAAGGTTCAGTCCTTTTTAATTGCTGCTAGCAAATTGATTGTTAAACTAGACAGACACCAACGCTTGATAAGCAATTCAACACCTAGATAAGTGACATCGCTATAATAAAAGCGCTGACATCAACTTCCACTCCAATGCCATCAATACCTATTAATATGAATTACAAATCACCGCTAGAATTAAGCAGCCACTTGCCAGACAAAGTTAACACTAATGCCAGCATCATTTGGCTGCACGGTTTAGGTGCAGACGGCTATGACTTTGAACCGGTTGTGAATTATTTATTGCGTCCAGACGGCTTGCCTAATGTGCGGTTTATTCTGCCACATGCTCCAGAAATGCCAGTGACGCGAAACAATGGTTATGTTATGCCGGCCTGGTATGACATTTATGGCATTACTCCCATTAGTAAAGAAGATGCGTCAGGGATTCAAGCCAGTCAGCAATATATTGATGCATTGATTGAAAATGAAATCAATCGTGGCATCGCTTCTGAGCGCATTGTATTAGCAGGCTTTTCACAAGGCGGTGCTATCGCCTTACATACGGCACTCAGGCAACCTAACAAACTGGCTGCGGTGCTAGCGCTTTCCACTTATTTACCTCTGCAGGCAACGTTCAACAAAGAAGTTAACCCTGCCAATGCCCAAACTCCAATATTCATGGCACATGGAATTTTTGACGATATCATCAGCCTTGAAATGGCAAAAGCTTCAGCTGAATTGCTTAGCAACCACAGCTACCCGGTGCAATGGCATGAATACAACATGGCACATTCGTTAAGCAATGAAGAGATTGCGGATATTGAAAAATTTTTACATCAGGTTTTAGATTAACATTTGGTAGAATAGCGACTTAGTAAACACATCTATTTAAACTCATGTCTGCGTCTAAAACTAAAACCACTCTGGCTAGTGACTCCTCAAGCGAGCTCAATGCTTCTAACAGCTACGAACAAGCTTTTAAAGAGCTGGAACAAATTGTAGCGCACATGGAGTCAGGGCAAATGTCTTTACAAGACTCGTTGGCGGCATACAAGCGTGGCAACCTGTTGCTCGAGCATTGTCAAAAGTCACTGGCCGAAGTTGAACAGCAAGTCAAAATATTGAATGACCGTCAGCAATTAGCACCATTCAACGCTAATCACGAATAAGCCATCATGAACAATGCGTTAGACTTCTCTGCTTGGGCAAAACATCAACAATCTCGAGTTGAAGAAGTGCTTGATGAAGTGTTGCCGTCAGAAAATTTAGCCCCGCAAAAGCTACATGGTGCTATGCGTTACAGCGCATTGGGCGGCGGCAAACGCGTGCGCGCCTTGCTGTGTTACGCAGCAGCAGAATTATGCAGCACTGACGACTCGGTTGCCGATGCCGCCGCTGCCGCAGTAGAACTGATTCATGCCTACTCTTTGGTACATGATGACATGCCCTGTATGGACAATGACGATTTACGTCGCGGCAAACCTAGCTGTCACAAACAATATGATGATGCGACGGCCTTATTGGTGGGTGATGCACTGCAAACACTGGCATTCGATATTTTATCCACACCAGAGCTTTGTTCCAGTGCAAACCAGCAAATCAGCATGCTTAATCTGCTTGCCAAAGCCAGTGGTTCTCTCGGCATGGCAGGTGGGCAAGCGATAGATTTAGATGCTGTAGGTAAGTCACTTTCACAGCAAGAGCTAGAAACCATGCATCAGCTCAAAACGGGTGCGTTGATTCAGGCAGCAGCAATGCTAGGCGCTGCGGGTGGCACATTGGCACAAATTTCCGCCGTACAACATTTTGCTGAAAATATAGGGCTAGCATTTCAAGTAGTAGACGATATTTTAGATATCGAGGCCGATACAGCCACATTAGGCAAAACCGCAGGCAAAGATGCTGATAGCAATAAGCCCACTTATGTCAGCATCTTAGGTCTGGATGTTGCCAAACAACTGGCCAATACTTTATATCAAAATGCCCTTGATGCTTTGCTCCCTTATGACGAAAAGGCAACACGCTTGCGCGAGCTGGCTGGCTTCATTACACAGCGCAGCTTTTAACGATTACATCAAAAAATTAACGTGAATTCTCTACTCAATACTATCGATTACCCTCAACAACTACGTGAACTAGAACGTAAGCAATTGCCGCAACTTGCGCAAGAGCTACGCACATTTCTGATTGAAAGCGTAGCAAGAACCGGCGGTCATTTAGCGTCAAACTTAGGCGTGGTTGAGCTTACCATTGCCCTGCATTATGTGTTTAATACCCCAGACGACAAGCTGGTGTGGGACGTAGGCCACCAAACCTACCCACATAAAATACTCACCGGGCGACGTGAAAAAATGCAGTCTTTACGCAAACCACAAGGTATTGCTGGTTTTCCGCGCCGCATTGAGAGTGAGTACGACACGTTTGGCACTGGCCACTCCAGCACCTCAATTTCTGCCGCATTGGGCATGGCTGTAGCAGCTCAAAAATTGGGTAGCAATAGGCGTGCTGTAGCAATTATCGGTGATGGCGCCATGACTGCCGGCATGGCGTTTGAAGCACTGAACAATGCAGGCAATATGGATGATGCTAATTTGTTGGTAGTGCTTAACGATAATGATATGAGCATTTCCAACAACGTGGGCGCGCTCAACAAATATCTGGCCAAACTACTATCCAGCCGCTTTTATGGCACGGTGCGTAAATCAGGCAAAAAGGTATTATCCGCAGCACCTCCGCTCATGGAGTTTGCTAAACGCGCTGAAGAGCATGTCAAAGGCATGGTCATGCCGGGCACCTTGTTTGAAGAGTTTGGCTTTAACTATATCGGGCCGATTGACGGCCACGATTTGGATGCGCTAATCGACACCTTGCAAAATATCAAAGCGCTCAGCGGCCCGCAGTTTCTGCATATCGTTACGCAAAAAGGCAAAGGCTTTGAGCCAGCTGAGGACAATCCAAACAAATTCCATGGCGTAGGCAAATTTGACCCTAGCAATGGCGTTGCTATCAGCAACAGTGCCGTGAAAACTTATACTGAGGTATTTGGAGACTGGCTGGTTGACATGGCGGCAGTAGACCAGCGCTTAATTGGCATCACCCCAGCCATGTGTGACGGCTCTGGGTTAAATGCGTTCGCCAGCCAATATCCGAAACGCTATTACGACGTAGGCATAGCCGAACAACACGCGCTCACCTTTGCCGCGGGCATGGCGTGTGATGGTTTAAAACCTGTAGTGGCCATCTACAGCACTTTTTTACAACGCGCTTATGATCAGCTCATTCATGATATTGCACTACAAAACTTACCAGTGCTATTAGCAATTGACCGTGCGGGTCTGGTTGGCGCCGATGGCCCAACACACGCCGGTAGCTTTGATCTGAGTTACCTGCGCTGCATTCCTAATATTGTGATCATGGCACCTAGTGATGAAAATGAATGCAGACAAATGCTGACCACTGGTTTTCAGTATCATGGCGTAGCTGCAGTACGTTATCCACGCGGTAGCGGCACAGGCGCTGCAATTACTCCTACATTGCATGCCATTGAAATCGGCAAAGGTTTGTTAGCACGTTCTGGTAACAAAATAGCCATACTTGCTTTTGGCTCTATGCTAGCACCCTCGCTGGCAGCGGCAGAAACGCTGAATGCGACTGTTGCCAATATGCGCTTTGTTAAACCGCTTGATTTAGCACTGATTGAGCAGTTGGCACATGACCACGAATATCTGATTACCGTAGAAGAGAACGCAATTATGGGTGGGGCAGGCTCAGCAGTGATGGAAGCATTGCAAAGCATGCAAAGTAAAATTAAGCCCCCATTAAAAACCCTGTGCCTAGGTTTACCTGACACCTTCATAGAACATGGCAACCATGAAACTATGCTAAAAGAATGCGGTCTAGACTCTCAAGGAATAGCTGACGCAATTGCGAAGTTAATAACCTAGTGTTATACTCAACTATTATTCGTAAAACTTTTCAAGTAAAAATCTAATGACCCAAACCAAACCGCAGAGCCCTATTGAAGATGTACAAAACACTGTTGATACTCGCCATTTAGCCATCGACAAGGTCGGTATCAAATCTATACGCCACCCAGTAGTGGTGAAAGATAAATCCGGCGGCGAGCAACATACCGTAGCTGTTTTCAATATGTATGTGCATTTACCACAGCATTTCAAAGGCACACACATGTCGCGCTTTGTTGAAATTCTCAACAAAAACGAACGTGCAATTTCAGTAGAATCATTTGAGTCCATTTTGCGTGAAATGGTCTCTCGCCTTGAGGCTGAGTCCGGTCACGTAGAAATGACCTTCCCATACTTTGTGAATAAAGCAGCGCCAATATCTGGTGTTAAAAGCCTGCTGGATTACGAAGTCACATTTATTGGTGAAATCAACCAAGGCAAATATGATATTACGGTAAAAGTGCTGGTGCCAGTCACTAGCCTATGCCCATGCAGCAAGAAGATTTCTGATTACGGTGCGCACAACCAACGTTCACATGTCACCGTCACCGCATTGATCAATAATTTCATCTGGATTGAAGACATTATTGATCTAGTTGAAAAACAAGCATCATGCGAATTATATGGCTTGCTAAAACGTCCGGATGAGAAATATGTTACCGAACGTGCTTACGACAACCCTAAGTTTGTAGAAGATATGGTGCGTGACGTGGCGGCTCAATTGAACGCAGAAAAACGTATCGATGCTTACACGGTTGAATCCGAGAACTTTGAGTCGATTCACAATCACTCTGCTTATGCTTTGATTGAAAAAGACAAACGTAAGCACTAACACCTTGCATTAAAAACAAAAGCCGCTTTTTATAGCGGCTTTTTTAATACTTCTTGGTCAATGTGAGTGCAATATCCTGACGCTTCATATCAAGCCGATTCAACGCACTCATTCCTAACAGCACCACAGAGGGCGAGCCACCTTCCAGTACATTTGCCTCTACTTGGCTCAGCGTAATATTGCCAATTTTAAGATGTGCAATAGTGACTTGATACGCGGTCACCACCCCATTTGCAGTAGACACTTGAATTGGTCTACCACGCTTGTAGTCAATTTTGGCAAACTTTGCATCACCACTATTCAGCGCAACATAGGTTGCGCCAGTATCCAGTAAAAATTTTAACGCTGCGCCGTTGATTTTACACTCGGCAACAAAATGCCCTTTTGCATCCGCATATAAAGTAACGCTGGGGTTAGAAGCTGCTGCACTAGCGGCAACCGAGGCTGCCTGCCCCATGCTTAGCTGCTTGGTTTTACCCTCAATTTCAAATGTGGCAGCATTGCTATTGGCTGAAATCAATTTAACACCGTCACTAGTTTGGCCCACACTTAAGGTTTTAGGTGCGGCACCGTTAATCATCACCACGGCTTTATCGGTAAATAAACCCACCACATTGACTTGCGTGTCAGCAACCGCGCTATGCACCACAAGCAAACTTAAGTACATTAACCGCTTGATCCATATCATCCGAACATACCTCCAGCAGTGTGTTTAGCACTTAATTTCAAACCCAGCCCAACCACAAGAAGACCAATTAATGGGAATATTGCAGCCAGAATAAAAGTCTGCTGACCGCCAAGATATTGCAGCGCATAACCGCCAGCAACGCCACCAATCGTACCACCTACGCCATAAGCAACGCTGTTGTAAATTGCCTGTCCTTTAGCCTGATGGCGGCCCTTAAAGAACTGCGCAATCACCTCAACCGAAGCCGCATGAAAACTACCAAAAGTAGCTGCATGTAAAGTTTGTGCCAATACAATCAGCAACAAACTATCTATCGCCACACCGATTAAACCGAAGCGCAGTACCGCTAGTGCCAAACTAGTCAGCATAATGCTTTTTAAGCTAAATCGCGCCATGATTTTTGGCATCAACATAAAGATAAAAATCTCGCAGATGACACCTACAGCCCATAGCAGGCCAATCGTGCCTTTACTATATCCATGATCACTTAAATAAATTGAGTAAAAATTGTAGAGCACCCCATGTGCGGTCACCATCAAGGAGCAACCAACTAGCAGCGCAATCACATTCGGCTGCTTAATCACCTGCCAAATTGAAAAGTGATCATGCGCGTGCGGCGCTACTCTGGCTTCAGGCAATGTAAATGACAAGGCAAACAACACGATTTGCACCGCCAATAAAAACCATAACAAACTTCTAATGCCAGTCAAGTCTATCAAGTAGCCCAAGGCTACCGCTGCCACAATAAAACCTAACGAACCCCACATACGAATGCGGCTGTAATGTCCATTTGTCGTTGCCAAGTGCGCCAGTGTCAATGACTCGACCAATGGCAAAGTTGAACTGGTAAACAAACTTAAAGCTGCCATCACAAAAAACAGCCAAAAGAAACTATGCGCCCAAAACACCGCGACAAACCCGCACAATCCTAACAATGCGGTTAAGCGTACCCAGCGTGCACGCTTACCCGTATGGTCTGCCAGCCAGCCCCAAAAATTAGGTGCAAAAATACGAGTGATTTGAAACAGCGACATGAGGATGCCAATATCTGCTGCCGAGAACTGCTCTGACTGCAAATACAAACCCCAATAAGGCACGAACGCACCTACAAAAAAATAGTAGATGAAATAAAAGCGCGACAATTTGTAATGAAGCTGAGTATGCATAGAAACTTGTATTGATACTAATAAAAAAGCCGGCCTAAGCCGACTTTTTTATGATTGTTAGGCAAAGCAATCAAACTCTTTAAACAATCTTAGGCGTGTCACAGCGTACATCAGCATTTTGAGCACGATGTCGCAATGCATGGTCCATTAATACCATCGCCAGCATCGCCTCCACAATAGGCGTTGCACGGATACCCACGCAAGGGTCATGACGACCCGTGGTTTGCATAGTCACAGCATCGCCATGTTTATCAATTGAACGGCGCTCTTGCGGAATACTTGAAGTAGGCTTGAGCGCAACATTAACGCGTATTTCCTGACCCGTGGAAATGCCACCCAAAATACCACCGGCATGATTCGTCACAAATCCTTGCGGCGTCATTTCATCAGAATGCACACTACCTCGTTGTGATACCGCAGCAAAACCGGCACCAACTTCCACACCTTTTACCGCATTGATACTCATCATCGCGTAGGCAATTTCTGCGTCTAATCGGTCAAAAATCGGCTCACCCCAGCCTACTGGCACACCTTCAGCCACTACAGTGATACGCGCACCTACTGAGTCACGCTCGGCGCGAATTTTATCCATGTAGGCTTCAAGCTCAGGCAGGATTTCCGTATTAGGCGCAAAGAATGGATTATCGTTCACTACATCCCAGCTCTGAAACGGAATTTCAATTTCACCCAATTGGCTCATATAGCCGCGCACAGTCACACCAAATCGTTGTTTTAACCATTTTTTAGCGATAGCACCCGCAGCAACGCGCACCGCAGTTTCACGTGCGCTAGAACGACCACCGCCACGATAATCACGCACACCGTATTTTTGGCTATAAGTGTAATCAGCATGGCCAGGTCGGAACGTATCCATAATCTTGCTGTAATCTTGCGAGCGCTGGTCGGTGTTACGAATAAGCAAGCCAATTGGCGCGCCAGTGGTTTTACCTTCAAAAATACCTGATAGTATTTCAACAGCATCAGCCTCTTGGCGCTGCGTTACATGGCGCGACGTGCCGGGCTTGCGTCTATCTAAATCAATTTGCAGATCTTCTGCGCTGAGTTCCAAGCCGGGTGGGCAGCCATCGACTACGCCACCAATAGCCGCGCCGTGTGATTCGCCGAATGAAGTAAAGGTAAAGAGTTTACCGAGTGTGTTACCAGACATGATGCAACCTCAATTAAAGTTGTTGAATTTTAGCACATCATGTAGCGCTATTAATTGACCAAGCCTTTAATCCATTGGCTATAAACATGATTAGCAACTTTGTTGAGAAAAAAACAATGCAATGGCAAATTATCCAGCATTGTTTGCGCAGGCTGCACGGCAGGACTTGCACTGGCAAGGGCTATTTCATCTGCTCCAATTTCACACCAGCTTGCAACCATTTCTGGCGTCATTTCAATATGGCACTGAAATGCCAGATGTTTGCCAAGCGCATACGCCTGATTTTGACAGTGCTTACTCGCTAACACATGGGTGGCACCGGCTGGCAAAGCAAAAGTTTCGCCATGCCAATGAAAGCCATTAAAACTTTCCATGTCACCAAACCAATGCTGAGCAATTGCATTTGGGCTAACGCTCACCTCACCCCAACCGATTTCCTTAATCGGGTTTTTGGTCACTTGCGCACCCAGCGCCTTAGTGATCAACTGACCGCCCAGACAATGACCTAACACTGGAACATCAGCCGCTACTGCTGCGCGGATTAGATTCAGCACTGGTGGAATCCAGGGCAAATCATCGTTGACACTCATCGCCCCCCCCATCAGCACCATGCCACTAAACCCTTGAATCGATGTCGGCACCGTTTCACCAGCATCAATCTTGATTAACTGCCATGGGATATTATTGGCATCTAGGAAATCTGCCAAATAACCAGCACCCTCTACTGCTGCATGTCTAAAAATAACAACTGGTTTCATGTTCAGAGCACCTTTTCAGAGCACCTTGTAGTTTCCGGGTAAAATATTATCTAGTGTGTAACTTCCAATCGCGTAACGAATCAAGCGCAAGGTTGGAAAACCCACTCTAGCAGTCATGCGGCGCACTTGGCGATTTTTACCCTCAGTAATTTTAATTTCCAGCCAAGTGGTAGGAATCATTTTGCGCTCGCGGATTGGCGGATTGCGTGGCCATAAGTTTTCAGGCTCAGTCATCACTCTGACTTGGGCTGGTTGAGTAAAAAAATCGCCTAAATCCACACCCAAACGCAAGAGCTGCAGATCTGCATCAGTTGCAGCGCCTTCTACCTGTACCCAATAAGTTTTAATTTCTTTATGTTTTGGATCGCTTAAACGATGTTGTATTGCACCGTCATCGGTTAAAATAAGCAAGCCTTCAGAATCTGTATCCAAACGTCCTGCTGCATACACTTCGGGAATCGGAATAAAGTCTTTTAACGTGGGGTGCCCGTCCTTACCATTTTTAGGATCATGTGGGCTGAACTGGCATACGACGTTAAAAGGTTTATTAAATAAAATGATCATAATTAGGAAATGTTAATGGCTTCTAAAATTATCAAACCAGCGACCGGTGAAAAAATCACCGTCAATGCAGACAACTCACTTAATGTGCCCAATAATCCGATTATCCCATTTATTGAAGGCGATGGCATCGGCTTTGACATTACACCGCCGATGATTAAAGTGGTAGATACTGCCGTACAAAAAGCTTACAACGGCAGCCGCAAAATCTCTTGGATGGAAGTCTACGCTGGTGAAAAAGCCGTTAAAGTGTATGGCAAAGACCAAGACGGCAAAGACACTTGGTTGCCAGCTGAAACCATGCAAGCCGTGCGCGACTATGTAATTTCTATCAAAGGCCCACTCACCACCCCAGTAGGTGGCGGCATCCGTTCATTGAACGTGAGTCTGCGCCAGGAGTTAGACCTTTATGTGTGCTTACGCCCAGTGCAGTATTTCACTGGTGTACCTAGCCCGGTGAAACACCCTGAAAAAACTGACATGGTCATTTTCCGCGAAAATACCGAAGACATTTATGCGGGGATTGAATGGGCAGCCGGCACCGATGAAGTTGAAAAAGTCATTAATTTTTTAAGTGACATGGGTGTGCGCAAAAAAATCCGTTTCCCAGAATCTTCAGCCATTGGCATTAAACCTGTGTCTATCGACGGTAGCAAACGCTTGGTGCGCAAAGCCATTCAGTACGCGATTGATAACAACCGCAAATCAGTGACCATTGCTCATAAAGGCAATATCATGAAGTTCACCGAAGGTGGCTTTAGAGATTGGGGTTATGAAGTGGCCAAGCAAGAATTTGGCGCGGTTGAAATTGACGGCGGCCCATGGTGCAAACTACCAAATGGCATGATTATTAAAGACTGTATTGCTGACGCATTTTTGCAAGAGATTTTATTACACCCGCAAGATTACGATGTGGTAGCCACACTCAACCTGAATGGTGACTATATGAGCGACGCCTTGGCAGCACAAGTCGGCGGCATTGGCATTGCACCTGGTGCAAATTTAAGCGACACCGTGGCGATGTTTGAGGCTACACATGGTACTGCGCCGAAAATCGCTGGTAAAAACTTAGCCAATCCAAGCTCTTTAATTCTTTCAGCTGAAATGATGTTGCGTCATCTAGGTTGGACTGAGGCCGCTGATCTGGTATTAAAAGGTGTGGCGAACGCGATTGTTGCCAAGCGCGTAACCAGTGACTTTTCCAGCCAAATGGAAGGCG
>NCHI01000047.1 GCA_002281815.1 Methylotenera sp. 24-45-7 | reverse complement strand
GTTTCTATATTTAGAAGTGATGACCATGCTGAATCATTACTTGAATGCAGGCACACTGCCCGTCCGCTATCCACTCTACATCGGCATCATTGCCTTGGCGCGCTTCTTGGTGCTCGATATCAAAGAATTAGATGCATTGACGGTGTTTGCGCTTTCAGGCTCTATCTTGCTGATTGCAATGGCAATTTTAGTAGTGCGTTACGGTCATGTGCGTTTCCCGTACACCGACGGTACCGACTTGCAATCTAAGATAGACAAATAAGCATCATGCCTAAATTACATGCAAGTATTCAGTTCGCGACAATTGACAAAAACCTGCCTAGTGCAAGTCAGTTTCGCAAATGGGCGAAAGCTGCGCTGCGCGTAGACACTGAGGTCACGATACGTGTTGTAGATGAAGCTGAAGGCCGCGCACTTAACCACACCTACCGCCATAAAGATTATGCGACCAATGTGCTCACTTTTCCGCTGACTGAAGAGCCACATTTGATGGGCGACATTATTATCTGTGCGCCGGTGGTGGCAAAAGAAGCGCATGCGCAACACAAGGATTTAATGGCGCATTATGCGCATCTGACCGTACACGGCATTTTGCATTTGCATGGGTATGACCATGAAACTGAACCACAAGCGGAACTGATGGAAACGCTGGAAACTGCAATTGTCACTAAATTAGGGTATCCTTCACCCTATCTCATTACAGAGGATGCCAACTAAATGGCCGCCGACTCGGAAAAACCCAGTTTACTCGAACGATTAAGTCACTTTTTACTACGCGAACCCGAAGATCGCGAGCAACTTGTAGAGCTGCTGCATAGCGCCTACGAAAACAGCCTGATGGATGCAGATTCACTCGCCATGATAGAGGGCGTGCTGCAAGTAAGTGAAATGCAAGTGCGCGACATCATGATTCCGCGCTCACAAATGGATGTCATTGACATCACCGACCCCCCTGAAGTTTTTATCCCACATGTCATAGAAACCGCCCACTCACGCTTTCCGGTGATTGAAGACAACAAAAACGATGTAATTGGCATTTTGCTGGCTAAAGATTTGCTGCGCTACTACGCAGGTGAAGACTTTGAAGTACGCGATATGCTGCGCCCTGCGGTATTTATTCCGGAAGCAAAGCGCCTCAATGTGCTGCTTAAAGAGTTCCGTAGCAATCGCAACCATATTGCCATTGTGGTGGATGAATACGGTGGCGTAGCAGGCATGGTCACCATTGAAGACGTGCTAGAGCAAATCGTAGGCGATATTGAAGATGAATATGATTATGACGAAGACGAAGACAATGTGATTCAAAATGCAGATGGTCAGTATCGGGTAAAAGCACTCACTGAAATCGCAGACTTTAACGAAATTATCGGCACCAATTTAAGTGACGAAGAGTTTTCAACTATAGGCGGCTTAGTGGTGAATAAATTTGGCCACCTGCCTAAACGTAATGACGAAATTACTTTTGATGGTCTGCACATCAAGGTGTTGCGGGCCGACAGCCGTCGTTTGCACAGCATATTGGTAGAAGTGCTCAGCGATGCTGTAACTGAAGAAGAGTAAACACAAATAAGCCACGCGGAACTAAATTACAGGCAGATAGTTCATATAGCTAAATGAACGATGGCATTTTGCCTTTCAGAACTTGGAGCCTATTATGAAACACCTCGCTTTTTTAGTATTAGTCTTGGCGCAAACCCTATTCATTCAGGCTGCATTTGCTGAAGAAACTCCTAGTGCGAGCACCGAGATTCCTATCGCAGAGCAAGATTTCGTTAAAAACATTAACAAATTCACTAAAGAACAAATCATTGCCCAGTTTGGTGAGCCAGCAAAAGCTGACGATGTGAAAGTGAAAGGCACAGGTAAAATAGTGGCCTCTATCTGGATGTATCACTATATTAATACCGCTGCGGACGGTACTTATTATGAAACTACCGAACTTGATTTTATTGATGACAAAGTGGTGATGGTCGCGTTTTTAAATAATGACGGCGCAGAAGGTCCTGATCAAGGACAGCAGTATGAAGTGCCGATTAAATAAACGTACTGTAGTTTATTAGTTACCCATAAAAAAAGAGCCGAAGGCTCTTTTTTTATGGGTGTTATTTATTATTTTTTCAGTGCATCGCGAATTTCACGTAGCAATAACACGTCTTCCGCGGTGGGTGGTGCTGGTGGCGCTGGCTCTGCTTTTTTCATGCGGTTCATTTGTTTTACCAGCATAAAAATCACAAACGCTAAAATCACAAAGTTAATCACGATAGTTAAAAAATTACCGTATGCCAGCATAGGCACACCCGCCGCTTTTAGTGCGACATAAGTACCTGGATTATCTGCAGGAATATCAGCCAAGGCAATAAACATATTACTGAAATCGACATTACCGATGATTCTGCCTATCAAAGGCATGATGACATCGCCCACCAATGAATCCACAATCTTGCCGAATGCTGCGCCAATGATGACACCGACAGCGAGATCCATGACGTTGCCGCGCAGGGCAAAAGATTTAAATTCTGATGCAATACTCATAGTCACCTCTTTTTTTAAAATTGATTTGAAGGATAGCTTACACATCCGTGACTAAATATAGAGGCTAGGCCTAGCGGGTGTCAATCAAACTATCTACATAATTGCGAAGCATGGTTTAAATAATTGCGAAGCATGGTTTAATTTTTTTGATTAAAGCCTTTATCAAGCTACAATTCACGCCATGCAAGCCTACCCAACTATATTTGTTCAGACCTTACTGCCATTCATCTTAGGCGCAATCAGCGTACTTGGCTTTGCACCCTATTATTTATATCCGGTCAGTATCATTGCGTTAGCAGCCTTGTTTTACAGCTGGCAAAGCTGTGCAACAGCCAAGCAAGCCGCATTAACCGGGTTTATGTACGGTTTAGGACTGTTTGGCGTAGGCATCTATTGGATTTATATCAGTCTGCACACCTATGGCAACATGCCTGCCGTTATGGCTGGTATTTCAACATTTGTCCTCGCAGCGTTTTTGGCACTGTTTCCGGCAGCAGTAGGCGCGTTGGCTAAGCGCTTATCGAATCACAAAAATCATATATTCCTGATTGCAGTCGCAGTATTGTGGGGCGTGGCAGATTGGGTAAGAAGCTGGATTTTCACTGGCTTCCCTTGGCTCACTATGGGTTACAGCCAACTGCCACATAGTCCGCTCGCCGGTTATATTCCAATTTTTGGGGTGTATGCGGTTTCGATAATCAGCGTATTGATTGCCGGTTTACTTAGCAGCCTCTTCAACAAACAACTCGCGCAAGCCTTCAAACGCGGCGCCGTTATTGCGTTAGTCATCATCATAGTGAGTGGTGAACTACTCAAACGCGTAGAGTGGACAACGCCCAGCGGTAAGCCACTGTCAGTAAGTTTACTGCAAGGCAATATCGACCAGACCATCAAATGGGTGCCGGAAGTCGCCGAACGCACGCTCAATCGATATCTGGAAATGACCGAGCAAAGCCAGGCCAAGCTCATCGTATTGCCAGAAACTGCTATGCCTGTGCTATCTAGTAATCTACCACCCGCATTAATAGAGCGTCTGCAACAACATGGTCGCAGCAATCAAGGTGATATTTTAGTTGGCATGGTAGAACGTGAAAACGGCGAATACTTTAACAGCGTGTTGAGTTTTGGTAGCGCAGACACTGCGACTTACCGCAAATCGCATTTAGTGCCGTTTGGCGAGTTCATTCCGTTTAAAGTAATTTTTGGCTGGATTTATCGCGACTGGCTGAATATGCCGCTCAGTGATTTATCACGCGGCAGTATTTACCAGCAGCCTATGCAAGTTGCCGGTGAAAAAGTCGCCGTGAATATTTGTTATGAAGATGTGTTTGGCGAAGAGATTATTCGCCAGTTACCAGCGGCCACCCTATTGGTTAATGTCAGCAATGACGCATGGTATGGCGATTCATACGCAGCAGACCAGCACTTGCAGTTTTCGCAAGCACGCGCACTGGAAACCGGCCGCATGATGCTGCGCGCCACTAATACTGGCGCCACGGCAATTATCGACCAGCGCGGCTATGTGCAAGCGCATGCACCGCATTTTGTCACCACCATACTGCACGGCGAAGTGCAAGGTTACAGCGGCGCTACACCTTATGTATTGTGGGGCAATTGGCCATTTGTGCTATTGAGTTTTGCAATACTGATTTTATTGTGGCGCCGTAAAACAACTGTTCACGCATAAAGCCTATTGCTAGCGGGCAAAACCAAGTAAAATTGCATTTTTTGCCAACGCTCACCTATCCATCATGGCTTTAACATTTCAAGAGATTATTCTCACCCTGCAAAAATACTGGAGCGACAAAGGCTGTGCCTTGTTGCAGCCTTACGACATGGAAGTCGGCGCAGGCACCTCGCACACCGCCACGTTTTTGCGCTCATTAGGCCCAGAACCTTGGAAAGCTGCTTATGTTCAGCCTAGCCGCCGCCCAAAAGATGGCCGCTACGGTGAAAACCCGAATCGCTTGCAGCATTATTATCAATTTCAGGTAGTGCTTAAACCAGCACCGGCTGATATTTTAGAGCTATATTTAGGCTCGCTGGAAGCACTGGGCTTTGACCTGAAAAAAAATGACATTCGCTTTGTAGAAGATGACTGGGAAAACCCAACATTAGGCGCATGGGGCTTGGGCTGGGAAGTCTGGCTCAACGGCATGGAAGTCACACAATTCACTTATTTCCAACAAGTAGGCGGCATCGATTGCAAACCAATTACCGGCGAAATTACATATGGCTTAGAGCGCTTGGCGATGTATCTGCAAGGCGTGGATAACGTGTACAACCTAACTTGGACTGAGGGTTTGAGTTACGGCGACGTGTATCTGCAAAACGAGCAAGAACAAAGTGCCTACAACTTTGAACATTCAGACGCTGATTTCCTGTTCACCGCTTTCAATGCGCATGAAAAACAAGCCAAACATTTGATGGAAAATCAATTGGCGCTACCTGCTTATGAGCAAGTGTTAAAAGCCGCACACACGTTTAACCTGCTGGATGCGCGTGGCGCGATTTCTGTGACAGAGCGTGCTGGCTATATTGGCCGCATCCGCAATTTGGCCAGATCTGTTGCCGCAAGTTATCTAGATAGTCGTGCACGTTTGGGCTTTCCGATGGCGCCTAAAGCTTGGGCCGATGAAGTGCTGGAAAAGTTAACCAAAGAACAGCTTGAGAAAGCCAAAAAGGCTGCTTAATTTCATGTTTGTCATTCCCGCGTAGGCGGGAATCTAGGCAAGGTAAATATGCTCCCTTGTGTTTATATCATGGCTAGCAGCAGAAATGGCACTCTTTATATTGGTGTTACCTCTGACTTAGTAAAAAGAGCATGGCAACACAAGAATGACGTAGTTGAAAGTTTCACAAACAAATACAAGTTACATTTATTAGTTTGGTATGAACCGCATCAAGATATTACAGTTGCAATTTCACGTGAAAAAGCACTGAAAAAATGGAACAGAATATGGAAGCTACGCTTGATTGAACAATCCAATCCTGACTGGCAAGATTTATACGAACAATTAATTTGACTGGATTCCCGCCTACGCGGGAATGACATAAAAGCATGAACACACAAAATTTATTAGTAGAACTATTCGTAGAAGAACTCCCGCCCAAAGCACTGAAAAAATTAGGCGAGTCTTTCAGCAACACTCTTTACGAAAGCTTAAAAGCACAAGGCCTGACTTGTGAAAATTCAGTAGCGAGTTCTTTTGCATCACCGCGCCGCTTGGCAGCGCATGTAACGGCGGTAGCAGCCCAAGCTGCTGACAAACAAATCTCGCAAAAGCTGATGCCGGTAAGTGTAGGTTTGGATGCAAGCGGCAACGCAACTCCAGCCTTGATTAAACGTCTCAACGGCATGGGTTTGGATGAGGCTGCTGTTAACAAGCTGACCAAAAAAATGGACGGCAAAAACGAAGCCCTGTTTCTGGATATTACGCAAACTGGTGCCAAACTTGATGCCGGCTTACAAAAAGCACTAGAAGAAGCCATTCAAAAACTACCTATCCCTAAAGTGATGGGTTACCAGTTAGCCGATGGCTGGACTAGTGTTAATTTTGTACGCCCTGCACACAGCTTGCTGGCACTGCATGGCAGCGTTGTTGTGGCGATTAACGCATTAGGCTTAACCGCCAGCAACACCACCCAAGGCCACCGTTTTGAAGCGGCAAATCCAACTGTGACCATCAAAGATGCTGACAGCTACGCCGAGCAGTTAAAAACTGAAGGCGCTGTGATTGCCAGTTTTACGGAACGCCGTGCCGAGATAGAGCGCCAGCTTACAGCCGCCGCAGCGAAACAAAATCTAAAACCGATTGAAGATGAAGCATTGCTGGATGAAGTGACCGCTTTAGTTGAGCGCCCAAATGTATTGCTCGGGCAGTTTGAAGAAGTGTATTTAGAAGTGCCGCAGGAATGTTTGATTTTGACCATGAAGGCCAATCAAAAGTATTTTCCGCTGTTAGATAACAACGGCAAACTGACCAATAAATTTCTCATAGTGTCTAATATTAGCCCAGCGGATCCATCGGCAGTGATTGGCGGGAACGAGCGTGTAGTGCGCCCAAGACTTGCGGACGCCAAGTTCTTTTTTGATCAAGACCGCAAAAAAACGCTGGAATCTCGCATCAGCAGTTTAGATAAAGTGGTTTACCACAACAAACTCGGCACTCAAGGTGAGCGTACAAAACGCGTCAGTGCCATTGCCAAAGTGATTGGCGAACAGCTTGGCGGCAAAGTATTAGCCGACAAAGCTGAGCTCGCTGCTAAATTGGCAAAAACCGACTTGGTCACCGACATGGTGGGTGAGTTTCCTGAATTGCAAGGCATCATGGGGCGTTATTACGCACAACATGAAGGCTGGGACGATGATGTGGCATTTGCCATTGAAGATCATTACAAACCACGCTTTGCCGGTGACGATCTGCCGCGAAATAGCGTTGGCATTGCCGTTGCATTGGCAGATAAGCTTGAAACGCTGGTGGGCTTATTCAGCATAGGCGAAAAACCCACTGGTGATAAAGATCCGTTTGCATTGCGCCGTCAGGCATTGGGCATTATCCGCATGCTGATTGAAAACAAGCTGCCGCTGCCGTTTGTGCCGCTGATAGAAAACGTATTATCCGTATTTGGTGATTTGGCTGCTGACAAAGTAGCGGCGGTGCAAGCCATCAATGAATTCTGCCTTGACCGTCTAAGTGTTAATTTGCGTGAGAACGCTGCAACACCACAAGAAGTGGATGCCGTACTGTCACTCACCCCTGCATTATTAAGCGAAATTCCGCAACGCCTTGCTGCGGTGCGTACTTTTGCCGAACTGGCAGAAGCGCCAGCACTTGCCGCCGCCAACAAACGCGTCAGCAACATCTTGAAAAAAGTAGACGGTGACGTACAGGCACAAGTGAACGCAAGCCTGTTGCAAGAGCCTGCAGAAATTGCCTTAAACAGTGCGTTAAGCAAAGTGAAACCCGAAGCCGATAAACTCTTTGAGAGTGGTGATTACACTGCTTCATTGAAAGCGTTGGCAGCACTTAAAGCACCAGTAGATGACTTCTTCGATAACGTGATGGTGAATGCAGACGATCCTGCACTCAAAGCGAATCGTTTGGGCTTATTAGCAACCTTGCACCAAGCCATGAACCGCGTAGCAGATTTGTCCAAACTTGCGAGCTAAGTTAAAAACAAGCATGCAAGAATGATGGAGTAGAAAATGAAACTGGTTATTTTAGATAGAGACGGTGTCATCAATCAGGACTCCGCTAACTTTATTAAAAGTCCGAATGAGTGGATCGCCATCCCCGGCAGCCTTGAAGCCATCGCGCTGCTCAATCAATCCGGTTTCAGAGTAGCGATTGCCACCAATCAATCTGGCGTCAGCCGCGGCTTGTTTGATATGGCCACACTCAACAGCATTCATGACAAAATGCATCGCGAACTCGCTGCTGTTGGTGGCCGTATTGATGCGGTATTTTATTGCCCACACGCGGCCGATGACAATTGTGATTGCCGCAAACCCAAAACTGGCATGATTAAAGAAATTGCCAAACGCTTTTCAGTCGAGCTAGAGCGCGTGTATGCCGTGGGTGATGCACTGCGTGACATTCAAGCGTTCGCAAATGCAGGCTGCCAAGCGATTTTGGTGCGCACTGGCAAGGGTGAAGAAACATTGGCGCACGGCAACTTGCCTGCGGATATTATTGTGTGTGCTGATTTAAGTGAAGCCGTGCAAACCATTATTTCAGTGCAGTAATCCAAACGACTATGTTATTTCTGCGTTCAAGTTTATTTTTTCTAGGGCAAGTGCTTGCTGCGCCTATTTTCACGCTTATCGCGTTTTTAGCGCTTCCGCTCAACCCAGTCACGCGCAATGATTTAATCTCTGGCTGGGCGCGCAGCATGATCTGGTGGCTGCGAGTGACTTGCGGCATTCGCCATGAAGTTAGCGGTTTAGAAAACTTGCCGCAAACGCCTAGTATCATCTTAAGCAAACACCAATCAGCTTGGGAAACATTAGCGTTTCAGGCTATTTTCCCGACACAAGTGTATGTACTGAAACGTGAATTGCTATGGATTCCAATCTTTGGCTGGGGCTTAGCGATGTCATCGCCAATTGCCATCGACCGCAGCGCAGGCCGCGAGGCTCTAAAAAAACTAGTGTCTGTAGGTCAGCGTAGATTACAAGATGGCTTATGGGTGGTGATTTTTCCTGAAGGCACGCGTAAAGCACCGGGTGAAAAAGGCAAATATCAAATTGGCGGTGCTTGGCTCGCCACACATACCAAAACCCAAGTGGTTCCAGTGGCACACAACGCAGGCAATTGCTGGCCTAAAAACTCATTCCTCAAAAAACCCGGTGTAATACAAATACATATCGGCAAACCGATTCAATCTGTGGGCTTAAAAGCCGATGCATTAAACACACAGGTTGAAGCGTGGATCGAATCTGAAATGCCACAACTGGAAATCAAAAACTAGTCTATGCGCCATGCGCTAACCCTGCCCTCCGGCGAGACCATTCATTATCAGCTAGAGCGTCGTCCGCGTCGCACTGTAGGCTTAAAAATCACCGCAGACGGCTTGATTATTCATGCGCCCAAACGTATTGCCGAATATCAGTTGCAAACTATTTTGCTGCAAAAATCCGACTGGATACAAAAGAAACTAAGCGCGTTGCAACAAAATAAGATGCCGCCAATGCAATGGCAGCATGGCGAAAAGCTTTTATTGTTGGGTAATCAGGTCACATTGGCAGTTAAACATGATGCGCGCGCCAAAGCCGTTAATCACCAACCTGGCTTACTGGAACTTGCTCAGCCTAACCACGAAGCCAGTGCAATCTCGCGCAAAGTGCTGCAATGGTATAAAAAACAGGCTGTTGTAGACTTTGCCAGACGGCTGGAGATTTTTTCGGCTAAATTAGGTGTAGCAATGCCTAAGTTGTTAATATCCAGCGCCAGAACACGCTGGGGAAGCTGTAATTCAAAACAAGAAATTCGTCTTAACTGGCGCCTGCTACAAGCGCCGCCACATTTAATTAATTACGTGGTTTGCCATGAACTGGCGCACTTAAAAGAGATGAACCATTCGGTTAAATTTTGGGCAGTGGTGGCCAGTATTTACCCAGATTACAAGCAAGCCGAAAAAGAGCTTAAAGCTTGGTCACCCAAGCTGCATCTCATGTAAATTAAAGTAGCTTTTTAATATCTGCTGCCAACACATCCGGCTTGGTGCCGTAATCTGCATACAGTCTAATTTTTCCTGATTTATCATACAGATACAAGCCCGCACTATGGTCTAGGGTGTAGCCGCTTTTACCACTATTTTCTACTTTTGCGGCAAAGATTTTAAACTCTTTCGTCACGGCTGCTGTTTGCGCTTGCGTGCCATACAAGCCAATAAAACGCTTATCAAACGCAGGAATGTATTGCGCTAACACTTGTTGTGTATCGCGCTCTGGGTCTAGTGTTACAAACAATACTTGCACTTGCTCGGCATCGGCACCCAACAATTTCATGCTTTGTTTTAAATCTGTCATGGTGGTTGGGCAAACGTCTGGGCAGTGCGTATACCCGAAGAACAGCGCCACTACTTTGCCGTTAAAGTCAGCTAGCGTGCGCGGTTTACCAGTGTGGTCTGTCAGATTAAATGTTTGCGCGAATTCGGCACCACTGACATCCGTCGCAGAAAACTGGTTTTGCTGAGTAGCAGGCTTGCACGCGCCTAGCAAAGTCATGAGTAATACAAGCAGTAAATATTTTAGTTTCATCATTTTTTCATCGAGTGTTCTAATTGGGTGGATTCTATCATGCATAATAAATTCAACATGTTGCAACAAAAATTTATGCGTATTCCGTGTAAATTACTGCAAAGCAAACGCACACTCGTTTACAATAACGTTTTTGCATTATTTCAAGCATTTTAAGGACATAGCATGGCGAACCCTGCAGTAACTTCTGGCGGTATGGCAGACCGCGACGGCGTAATTTGGTATGACGGCAAAATGGTCAACTGGCGCGATGCCACTACCCATGTATTAACCCACACTTTACACTATGGTATGGGCGTATTTGAAGGTGTTCGCGCATATAAGACTGATAAAGGTACCGCAATTTTCCGTTTGCAAGACCACACTGACAGACTATTCCGCTCTGCACATATTTTAGGCATGAAAATGCCTTACAGCAAAGAAGAGATTTCAGCCGCGCAATTAGCGTCTGTTCGCGAAAACAAGCTTGAATCAGCATACCTGCGCCCGATGGCGTTTTATGGCGCGGAAGCCATGGGTATTTCAGCCAAAACACTTTCTACGCATGTAATTGTGGCCGCTTGGAAATGGGGCGCTTATATGGGTCAAGAAGCGCTTGATCATGGGATTCGCGTTAAAACCTCATCATTCTCACGTCATCATGTTAACGTGACCATGTGTAAAGCCAAAGCCAACGGCAACTACATGAATAGTATTTTGGCGCACCAAGAAGCCGCACAAGATGGCTACGAAGAAGCGTTGTTACTAGATGTGGACGGTTTTGTCGCTGAAGGCTCAGGCGAAAACGTATTTATCATTCGCAACGGCAAAATTTATACGCCAGATTTAACCGCAGCCTTAGAAGGTATTACCCGTGACACCATCGTGCAACTTGCTGGTGAATTAGGTATTCCAGTGATCGAAAAACGCATCACCCGCGATGAAGTATATGGCGCTGACGAAGCATTCTTTACTGGCACCGCAGCAGAAGTGACACCGATTCGCGAGTTAGACCGCCGCAGTATTGGTGCAGGCACAGCAGGCCCAATCACCAAACAACTACAGAAAATGTACTTTGATGTGGTGCATGGCAGATCAGCTAAACATGCAGATTGGCTGACACTCGTATAACTGTTAATTTGTCATTCCCGCGCAGGCGGGAATCTAGGCAACACAACTGGAATTCCGCATGCGCGGGAATAACGTTGAAGAGAAAAAAATATGTCAAACACAACAGAAATTGAAGTTACCGCAAAAGATTTACCGTTACATTGCCCTACTAAAGAAGTTGCGCTTTGGGCATCGCACCCGCGCGTGTTTTTAGATGTTGCACAAACCGGGCATGTTGCATGTCCGTATTGCGGCACAAAATATAAGTTAAAAGCCGGCGAAGTTATCGGTCATCATCACTAGCATAGTCACTGG
>NCHI01000196.1 GCA_002281815.1 Methylotenera sp. 24-45-7 | reverse complement strand
TGTAGTTTTTTTAGTTGTTGAATAGTGACCAATTTTTAACCTAATGCTTCCAGTTTTTGTTGTGTCAGACTGCGATATTTTCCATCCATATCCAATTTGAGCAGCGCATTTTCATAAGCAGTTTTTGCCTCGGCTTTTTTGCCCAAAGCAACTAGCACGTCACCCTTAAGGTCAGAAAACAAGCCCTCAAAACCTGCATCATGCGGCGCTTCTAGCAACTTGAGCGCTGCCTCGTAATTTTTTTCTTCTGCAAGAATATTAGCTAATTGCAAACTAGCAATCGCACTAATAGATGATTCGGTAGCGTTATCGCTTGCCCACTCGAGTTGCGCTTTAGCGCTTTTTGCATCATTTGCAGCATAATTCGCTTTAGCTGCGTACAAGGCGGCACGCCCTGCATATGGCGTAGATGGATATTTATCCATAATTTCAGCGGCTTTGGCCTGAATTGCTTTCAAATCTTTTTCATCAGTGACTTGTAAAGCCTGAAATTGGGTTGACGCTTCAACCGATTGTTTATCTTGATAAAAATTCCAAGCTTGGTAACCAGCAAAAATCAGAATCAGCACAACTAGGCCATTAGTAACCCACTTACCATAGGTTTTCCACCAAGCTTTCAATTCGTCTATCTGTTCTTGTTCTTCTAAATCGTACGCCATTCTTATTCCAATCTAAAGTCAGTCTCTATTACAAATTCAATTTTTACGTATGTTTACGGTTAAGCATTTACCACTTGTTTACCAGGAATTGCCGCTAGCAAGTTCTGCGTATAACTATGTTGCGGTTGTGCGTAAATATCCGTTACTTTACCCTGCTCAACCACCTGTCCACGATACATGACCACGATATCATCTGCAATGTGGCGCACCACACGCAAATCATGGCTGATAAAAATAAAACTTAGCGCCATTTCCTGCTGCAACTCTTTCAATAGCAACAAAATCTGCGCTTGTATCGATACATCTAACGCAGAAACTGGCTCATCGCACACCACTACCTGCGGATGCAACACCAAAGCGCGTGCAATACCGATACGCTGTCTTTGCCCACCTGAAAACTCGTGCGGAAATTTCTGCATATCAGCTTCGCTCAAGCCCACGCGTTTAAGCATGGCAATTACTTTATTCTGCTGTTCAGCAATACTGCCGAGCCCGTGAATCAGCAAACCCTCGCCTACTATTTCACCCACGCGCATGCGTGGATTGAGCGACGCAAATGGATCCTGAAACACCATTTGCAGGTTTTTACGCACTTCTCGTAGTGCAGTAGGCGTCAATTTAACCAAATCATGCCCTTGAAATAGCACTTCTCCACTATCCAAGGGTTGCAATTGTAACAGACAACGCGCCAAGGTGGATTTACCGC
>NCHI01000046.1:11337-23285 GCA_002281815.1 Methylotenera sp. 24-45-7 | reverse complement strand
TGTTAGGTATTGGTGCCGGATGTCGGAATCGAACTGACGACCTTCGCATTACAAGTGCGCTGCTCTACCAACTGAGCTAATCCGGCGTTAAATTTGAGTTGCGTATTATACTGAGATTTTTAAAATTGCAAAGCTATTTTACGATTCTTAATGCAGGTTTTTTATTATTTTGTTTGGTTGACGGATCTTCAGGATTCAAATCATCTGAACTTGATGGATTCTCTTCTTGTTGAGCCTCTAATTCTTGTTCCAACTCAAAAAACATGCCCTGACCATTTTCACGCGCAAAGATACCACGTACTGCATTCATTGGTACATATATATTTTGCGAAACTCCAGAAAATCGTGCTGAAAACACGATGGAATGGTTATCTATATGCAAATCTTTGGTTGCACCATAGTCTATGTTCAACACAATCTCGCCGTCTTTCACGTATGCCATAGGCACACGTGTCTGACTATTAACTGCCACCACTAAGTGTGGCGTAAGGTTGTTGTCTACGCACCATTCATGCATAGCGCGCAGCATATAAGGCTTAGTAGAAATCAGTTTTGCCATAAAACAACCTCAGCATTAATAAAAACCGCTTGTTACTTGCGCATTGCTTTCTCAGATGGTGTCATTGCATCTGCATACAACGGCCTTGAGAATAAACGCTCTGCATATTTCAATATAGGTGCAGCTTGGTTGGGCAATTCAATCCCATAATGACCCAAACGCCATAACAATGGAGTCACCGCCACGTCTAGCATTGAGTAGTCATCACCCAGCAAATAATTTTGCTTAGAAAAAATTGGCACCAATTGCGTAAGATTGTCGCGAATAGATTTACGCCCTTTGTCGGCGCGCACTTCATCACCAGATTCAATATCAGCAATGTGGCTGAATAAGTCTTTTTCAAAGCTATATAAAAACAGTCGTGCACGCGCACGCATCACAGGATCAGGCGGCATCAATTGTGGATGCGGAAAGCGCTCATCAATATATTCATTGATGATATTTGCTTCTGACAACACCAAGTCACGCTCTACCAATACTGGCACTTGGTTATAAGGGTTGATGACTGCTAAGTCTTCAGGCTTGTTTGCCAAATCAACATCAATTACCTGAAAATCCATACCTTTTTCGAACAAAACAATTCGACAGCGGTGGCTGTAGGGATCAGTTGTCCCCGAGTATAAGGTCATCATTTAGTGTATATCCTTCCAATAAGCTTTTTTGAGTTTGTAAGTAAGGACCAATAACAGACCCAAGAATAGCAACACAAACCAACCAAGTTGATTGCGTTGCTGTTTAGCTGGCTCAGCCATGTAAGCCATGAAGTTGGTTAAATCGCCAACAAAGGCATCATATTGCTCTTCTGAAAGCGTACCTGGCTTCACTAATTTTAGCTCGTGTGTTTCAGGGTCAAGCACTTGCTCACCTTGCAACTCATACAACACGTGCGGCATACCAACTTTATCGAATACCGTATTGTTCCAGCCGGTAGGGCGAGTGCTGTCACGATAAAATCCACGCATATAGGTGTACACCCAGTCCGCACCGCGCGCACGCACTTCAACTGACAAATCTGGCGGCGCCGCGCCTAACCACTTGGCAGCATCTTTTTTACTCATTGCCACCTTCATGGTGTCGCCTACCTTTTCGCCAGCCAAGAGCAAATTATCTTTAATCTGCTTTTCGGTTAACCCGATATCAAGTAAGCGGTTGTAGCGCATGTAATTTGCACTATGGCAATTAAGGCAATAGTTAACAAAGGTTCGCGCTCCGCGCTGCAATGACTCGTGATTTGAAGCGTCAATCGGCGCCTTATCTAAATGCACCTCTTCACTGGCAATCGCCAAAGTAAAAAACGGCATTAACAATACTGCTAAAAGAATTTTTTTCATGTCACTTATCCTGTCACTCTGTCTGGCACGGGTTTAGTTTTATCTTTCTTGCTATACCAAGGCATCAAAATAAAGAACAAGAAATAAACCGCTGTAAAGAATCTCGCTACTACGGTTGCACGATCTGCACCGCCCATCCACGCACCAAACTGACCCCATATGTTTGATGGCACAGTACCTAAGTAACCCAGCACCAAGAAACTCACCACAAATGCAGCCAACCATTTTTTGTACAAAGTGCCACGGTAGCGAATTGATTTAACCGGGCTCTTATCCAGCCATGGCAAGAAAGCAAAAGCCACCACTGACAAGCCCATAGCAGCCACGCCAGGGAACTGTGAATTCAAGATTGGCGGCACTGCACGCAAGATTGAATAATAAGGTGTGAAATACCAGACTGGTGCAATGTGTGCAGGTGTTTTGAGCGGATCCGCAGGCACAAAGTTATTCGCCTCGAGGAAGTACCCACCCATCTCTGGTGCAAAGAAAACAATCGCCGAGAACACTATCAGGAACACAGAAACACCCACCAAATCTTTCACGGTGTAATAAGGGTGAAACGGAATACCATCTAATGGGATACCAGTTTTTTTGTCTTTTAATTTTTTAATTTCCACGCCATCAGGATTGTTAGAGCCGACTTCATGTAAAGCAATCAAATGAGCAACGACCAAACCCGCCAACACGAAAGGCAAAGCAATCACGTGGAAGGCAAAAAAACGATTTAAAGTAGCATCTGAAACTAGGTAATCACCGCGCAACCATTCAGACACATCAGGACCGATGAACGGAATTGCAGAAAACAAGTTCACAATTACCTGCGCACCCCAATATGACATCTGACCCCAAGGCAGTAAATAACCAAAGAACGCCTCGCCCATCAACGCCAGAAAAATAGCCACACCGAACAACCAAATTAACTCACGCGGCGCACGATATGATCCATAAATAATACCGCGGAACATATGCAGATATACCACTACAAAAAACATGGAAGCGCCCGTTGAGTGCATGTAACGGATTAGCCAACCCCATGGCACATCACGCATAATGTACTCCACAGAACCGAATGCCAACTCAGCATCTGGTTTGTAGTGCATCGTCAAAAAGATACCAGTTAGAATTTGCAGCACCAGCACCATCAGCGCCAATGATCCAAAAAAGTACCAAAAGTTAAAATTCTTAGGTGCGTAATATTCAGTCAAGTGCGCTTTGATATTACTTGTCAGCGGGAAACGTGCGTCAACCCAGCTTAAAGTATCATCCAGCGCATTTGCCAAAGGTGATTTATTTTTGTCTGTCATGATCAGGCTTTCTCTTCAGTATCTACACCAATCAACAATGTGTTGTCTGTCAGGTATTTATGAGGGGGAACCACCAAATTAATTGGCGCTGGCGAACCCTTAAACACACGACCCGCCAAGTCAAACTTGGAACCGTGACAAGGGCAGAAAAAGCCACCAGTCCAGTTTTCACCCATATCGCCACCCGGTTTTATTTTCTCAGTTGGCGAACAGCCCAAATGTGTACAAATACCCACAACCACGGCTACATTTGGCTTAATAGAGCGGCTTGAATTCTTGCAATATTCAGGCTGCTGCGAAGTTACCTCACAGGCCGGGTCAGACAACTGATCGTTGTGCTTAGCCAACTCTGCAGTCATTTCATCAGTACGGTTAATAATCCAAACTGGCTGACCACGCCACTCTGCCGTCATCATCGTACCAGGCTCAATTTTACTGATATCAACTTCAACCGGAGCGCCAGCCGCCTTTGCGCGCTCACTAGGCGTCATACTTGCAACAAAAGGCACTGCGACAGCAGCACAGCCTAAGGCTCCCACCGCTGAAGTTGCAATTAAGAAGTTACGTTTTTCCAAATCAATTTGGTTAGGCTCGCCAGCTTGCAAATCAGCCTGCTGCTTGTCATTTTGGTTGTCTGACATGTTTTCCTCATGCATGAAGGGATTGACATAATTAGGCGCACATCCTTTTGAGATTGGCGCCATTAAAAACTAACTTAAACACTGACTATGACCCACAAAGAGCATAGAAAGTTACGCTAATTTTAAAACTTTTCGATTATACAATTTTTCGCTATCTTATTAAAGCTTTATTTAATAAGTGTATGAAATAAAACAATTAAACTGGATTATCGATATCGATAAACTCATGCTCTAGATTGAATTTTTCTGCCAAATGCGCACCCAAAGCCTGAACGCCATAACGTTCAGTTGCATGATGACCAGCTGAAATATATGCCACACCCATTTCTATGGCCTGATGCGTTGTCTGCTCAGAAATTTCACCGCTGATAAATACATCTGCATTCAACTCAGCCGCATTATCAATATAAGCTTGCGCAGCGCCTGTACACCAAGCAACTTTTTTGACTAACTTATTCGCATCTCCAATCAACAAAGCTTTACGGTTTAAGCGCGTTTCAATTAATGCTAACAAATCCACCAACAGAATCGGCGATGCCAGCTCAGCACAAGCCACCAAACTTGATTCACCAGAATATGACTGCGCTGTTAAGCCAAGCAATTTTCCCAACTGCACATTATTTCCAAATTCAGCATGTGCGTCTAAAGGCAAATGATAGGCCATTAAATTCAGGTCATGCTCCAACAAAAACCCTAGCCGCTTACGTTTCATACCTACGACTCGCGCATCTTCATTGCGCCAAAAATAACCATGATGCACTAACACCATGTCCGCGCCTGCAAGCTGAGCCGCTTTTAAAAGTGCCATGCTTGCTGTTACGCCACTGACTATTTTTTTAATCTCGCTACGACCTTCAACCTGCAACCCATTTGGACAGTAATCTTTGAAACGCTCTACTTGCATGAGTTGTTGGGTATAATGTGTTAACTCGTTGATTTTTACCATAAGTTACAAACCTTAATTTAAACGATTGATTTTTAGCACTACTTACACAATATCAGAACTTCTTATTTTATTAATTGATTGAATACAGACTTATGAACCAACAGTTACATAAAAAAATATGGTTAATGTTTGCACAAACTGCGACTGTGTGCATGGCTTTACTGTTTGTACTGCGGCTTTTTAACCCTGACTTTTTACGTCAAAAAGAACATGCTTTAGTAGTTGATCAAAACAATACAACACAATTAGCGACGCCTGCCGGCTCATATCGCCATGCTGCGAAAAAAGCCATGCCTTCGGTTGTGAATATTTTCACCACTAAAGCGCCTACACCTAATCCGCATGAAAAGTTCTTAGATGACCCAGTGTTTCGTCACTTTTTTGGTGATCAACTTGATGAACTGGAAACACCGTCACAACCTGAAAACAGCCTAGGTTCCGGCGTTATTGTGAGCACCAAAGGTTTAATTCTCACCAACAATCATGTCATCGCCACTGCCGACTCTATTGAAGTTGCACTTTCAGATGGCCGTAAAATGTCAGCTAAAGTCGTAGGCACTGACCCAGACACTGACCTTGCCCTGATTAAAGTGGACGCCGACAATTTGCCTGCCATTACTTTCGCCAGCTCAGATAAATTGAGCGTGGGGGATGTAGTGCTCGCTATTGGCAACCCGTTTGGTGTAGGCCAGACTATCACCCAAGGCATAGTGAGCGCGTTGGGGCGTACGCACTTGGGTATTAATATATATGAAAACTTCATTCAAACCGACGCCTCAATTAATCCGGGTAATTCGGGGGGTGCGTTAATTGATACCGAAGGCAATCTAGTCGGCGTGAATAGTGCGATTTACTCACGCAGTGGTGGCTCAATGGGTATTGGCTTTGCAATACCGGCAACTTTAGCGCGCCAAGTGACCGAGCAAATTATTGCGCAAGGTAATGTAACTCGCGGCTGGATTGGCATCGAAGCGCAGGACATTACGCCAGAACTTGCTGAATCATTCAAACTTAGCCGTCCACAAGGCGCATTGATTGCAGGTGTGTTACGTGCTAGTCCTGCCGACAAGGCCGGCCTTCGCGCTGGCGATATTCTGCTGGCTATTGAGGGTAAACCGGTGATTGATAGCGCGGCCATGCTAAATCTAATTGCGGCATTGAAACCCGGACAAAAAGCGACGCTACGAATTGCAAGGGCAGAAGCCATCATCAACATCAGTATTACCATTGGCAAACGCCCAAAACCTAACGATATCGTGAGCGAATAAGCTTAGTTTGGGTTGCGTATGGTAGGCTCGACTTGCGGCTTGCTGGTAAATCTTGCCACTACAATGCCAAGCTCGTAGAGCAGCCACATTGGCACTGCCAGCATAAACTGAGAGATAATGTCTGGTGGCGTAAATATTGCACCTATGATGAATGCGCCAACGATGACGTAACCGCGGCCTTCTCTAAGTTTGGCAATACTCACCCAGCCAAAACGTACCGCCATCACTACAGCAATCGGTACCTCAAAGGCTAGACCAAACGCAAAAAACAAGGTCATCACAAAATCCAGATAATTTCCAATATCGGTCATGACTGCCACGCCTTGTGGTGCAGTGCCGACAATAAAGCCGAAGACTACCGGAAATACAAGAAAGTAAGCAAACGCCATCCCTGCCAAAAATAATAAACTGCTGGTAACAATCACCGGAATCATGAATTTTTTCTCATGCGCGTACAAACCAGGCGCAACAAATGCCCAAACTTGGTATAGCGTATGTGGCAATGAAATCAAAAATGCCGCCATCATCGCTACTTTCATCGGCACAAAAAACGGTGTTGTCACACCCGTGGCAATCATCTGCCCGCCCAATGGCAATTGACCTAACAAGGGTGCCGCTAATAAGGCATAGACATCATTAGCAAATGGAAAGATGCACAGAAAAACTAAAACCAAGCCTATGACAATGCGCATTAGGCGAGTTCTGAGCTCAATTAAATGTGAAATGAAGTTTTCGGTGGGGGTCACTTGACTGGATTATCTTAAAGCTATTATTTTGCATCAGGCGCTATGCTGCCTGTTTTGGATTCGATAGTAGCAGCATTTTCAACTACTGCAGTTTTCACATCTTGCACAACACCTTCAAGGTCTGATTGCAATGCTACTTGCTTGGCCGTTACGCTTGATTGAATCTCATTCTGAAGTTTTTGTAACTCGGCAAACCGCGCCTCTCGATTTACTTCCTCTTTAATCTGCGTCATATATTTCTGCATACGTCCGGTGATTGCGCCTAGTGTTCGCGCTAGTTTAGGCAGTTTTTCAGGGCCAATCACAATCAGCGCGACTATTGCAATCACGATCAATTCAGAAAAAGCAATATCGAACACAAGGCGTACCTATGACAACAAATTTGAGCTTTTAACTGACAAGCTCAAATTAAGATTCAGTGGATTTTTTAGTTGTTGCAGTTTTAGGTTTAGCTGTTGAGGTTTTCTTTACAGCTGGCTTATCGGCAGCTGTTTTTGCTGCTGTGGTTTTCTTTGGGCTGGCCTTAGTTGCAGCTGGTTTTTTTGCCGCTGGCGCTCTTTTCTTGGCCGGCGCTTTTGCAACTGGAACTTCTGTCGCTTGCACGTCTATCAATTTAACTTCAGCGGACTTAGCTGTGGTTTCAGCCGTTGCTTGCGGCGCGCCCTTTTCTTCATTCATTGCATCTTTAAAACCTTTAACCGCGCCACCTACATCGCCACCTAAGTTGCGTAATTTTTTAGTACCAAACACGAGCACTACCACCACCAACACAATCAACCAATGCCAAATGCTTAATGATCCCATGCTACTCTCCTTGAGTATAGACTACGATTGAAGCGACTAAATTTTCGGTAGTGTAGCGCCACCACCAAATACATGCACGTGCAAGTGAAATACTTCCTGCCCACCTTCGCGACCAGTATTAATCATGGTACGAAAACCTTGCAAGCCCTGTTCTTGAGCGAGCTTAGGCGCCAGTAACAAGATTTTACCTAACAATGCCTGATGCTGAATTTCACACTCTGCCAAACTATTTACATGCAATTTAGGCACTATTAGAAAATGTACTTTTGTGATTGGGTGAATGTCGTGAAAGGCAATTAACTCATCATCTTCATAAATCTTTTTTGAAGGAATATCACCTTGAACAATCTTACAAAAAATACAATCCACGCTCATCAAAATCTCACTTATAGTTTTGGTCTAGCATTTTTCTCGTCAATTCCAGACAGGCCTTCACGCCTCGCCAACTCATCCAAAACATCTGAAGGCTTCAAATCTGCTTTGGCTAACATCACTAGCGTATGAAACCATAAATCTGCGGTCTCATAAATAATTTCTTCTTTATTACCGCCCTTAGCTGCAATCACGGTTTCAGTGGCTTCTTCACCGATTTTTTTTAATATGCTATCCATGCCCTTAGCATACAGCTTGGCAACATAAGATGATGCAGGATCAGCGGATTTGCGTTGCTCCAAAAGCTCAGACAAACGCTCTAACACATCATTCATGGCATCACTCATGTTTATAAATTTCTGTAGGATCTTTAATTACAGGCTGATCAACTAGCCAGTTGTGGTTATCTAATTTCTTAAAAAAACAGCTATGACGACCAGTGTGACACGCAATACCGCCAACTTGCTCAATTTTAAGCAAAATCACGTCCTCATCACAATCCACGCGAATTTCGCGTATTTTCTGCACATGTCCAGACTCTTCGCCTTTGTGCCACAATCGGTTGCGTGAACGAGACCAGTATACTGCTTGCATGGTTTCGGCGCTGATTTTCAATGCTTCACGGTTCATCCAAGCAAACATGACCACGTCACCCGTATCATGCTCTTGTGATATGACTGGCACCAAACCATTTGCATCCCAATGTACTTCATCTAGCCAACTCATAGCCTAACTTCAATTCCGTGTTGCGCCATATATTCTTTGGCTTGCCTTACCGTGTACTCGCCATAATGAAATATGCTAGCCGCCAATACTGCGTCAGCACCGCCTTCTCTGACACCATCTACCAAGTGCTGCAAGTTACCCACTCCACCAGATGCAATCAAAGGCACCTCCACAGCATCGCTAATGGCTTTGTTGAGTGGATTATTAAAACCAATTTTGGTGCCATCTCTATCCATACTGGTCACCAACAACTCGCCAGCACCTAGACTTACCATGTATTCCGCCCATTTAACGGCATCTAAACCTGTTGCCTTACGGCCGCCATGCGTAAACACTTCCCACTCAAACGGCTGGTTTTCTACTTTTTTAGCATCAATTGCCACAACTATACATTGTGAACCAAATCTATCCGCCGCTGCTTTTACCATTTGCGGATTCAAAACCGCAGTGGTGTTAATACTGACTTTATCAGCGCCTGCATTCAGTAAACGACGCACGTCTTCAACTTCACGCACGCCGCCACCCACCGTGAGTGGAATAAATACCTGACTGGCAACTTGCTCAATAATATTAAGGATTAACCCCCGGTTATCAGAACTGGCAGTAATATCCAAAAATGTCAGCTCATCTGCGCCTTGATCATCGTAGCGCTTGGCAATTTCAACCGGATCACCAGCATCACGTAACTCTAAAAAGTTTATGCCTTTTACAACACGGCCATCCGTCACATCAAGACACGGAATAATACGTTTAGCCAAGCCCATTAAACAAGCTCCATCAACTTAACTCATCTGCCAGTTTTTGTGCCGCAGCGAAGTCTAACGTACCTTCATAAATTGCACGGCCGGTAATAGTGCCAATAATGCCCTCACTCGCAACTGCACACAGCTTTCTCACGTCATCTAGGTTGGTAACGCCACCAGAGGCGATGACCGGAATAGTCAGCGCCTGCGCCAAGGCTACTGTAGCCTCAATATTCACACCGCTCAACATACCATCGCGGCCGATATCAGTGTAAACAATCGAGTTAACGCCATAGTCTTCAAACTTTTTAGCCAGATCAATCACATCATGACCAGTAAGTTTTGACCAGCCATCAATCGCCACCTTACCGTCTTTAGCGTCTAATCCCACCATAATCTGACCCGGGAATGCATAGCACGCTTCGTGCAGAAAGCCTGGCGTTTTTACGGCCGCAGTGCCGATAATCACGTAATCAATACCGTTATCTAAATAGCGCTCTATGGTTTCTAAATCACGAATGCCACCACCTAGCTGAATCGGGATATCCCCGCCCACAGCACTCACGATAGATTTAATAGCGCCTTCGTTTATCGGCTTGCCTGCAAACGCGCCGTTAAGATCAACCAAATGTAGCCGTTTGCCGCCCTGATCAACCCAGTGGCGAGCCATCGCGCCAGGATCTTCGGAGAATACGGTTGACTCCTCCATTAAGCCTTGTTTAAGCCTTACGCAGTGGCCGTCTTTGAGATCAATTGCTGGAATAATTAACATAATGAAAATTGAATGTAATAAACAAAGTGAATGATTAAAAAGTGATACCGAAACTAAAATCGCATTATTCAGGTGACCAGTTTACGAAATTGCTAAGTAATTGCAAACCCGCGTTAGCACTTTTTTCTGGGTGAAACTGTACAGCAAACAGATTTTTTTGTGCAATTGCACAGGTAAATTTATTAGGATAATGGCTATAGCCTGCGATAACGCTTTCATCATCAGGCTGTACATAATAACTGTGCACATAATAGAAACGCGCACCGTCTTCGATACCATTCCACAGCGGATGAGATGCGCCATGTGTATCATGTACTTGGTAAACCTGATTCCAGCCCATGTGCGGTACTTTAAGCTTCTCACCATCATGCCCCACCATAGCTTCCGTGACAAAGCGTTTTACATTACCTTTAAACAGACCTAAACCATCCGCGTCACCTTCTTCAGAGTGCTCAAACAACATCTGCAAACCTATACAGATACCTAAAAAAGGTTTGGTTTTTGAGGCTGCAACAACAGCTTCACGCAAGCCACGCGCATCCAGTTCACGAATGCAGTCTGGCATCGCACCTTGTCCGGGGAAAACCACACGTGCTGCTTGTATGATTTCATCTGGATTACTCGTCACTACCACAGTTTTAGAAGGCGCAACGTGTTCCAACGCTTTAGACACAGAACGCAAATTGCCCATGCCGTAATCTACCACCGCGATATCTATTTTGCTCATACTGCTCAAATTTGTTATGACTGTATTAACAGGTGTTATGAATGAAGGATTACAAACTGCCTTTAGTAGACGGCATGATACCTACCATGCGGGCATCTAACTCTACTGCCACGCGCAGAGCACGACCAAACGCTTTAAAAATGGTCTCCGCTTGATGATGCGCATTATGACCTTTTAAATTATCAATGTGCAAAGTGATGTTGGCGTGATTGACGAACCCCTGAAAAAACTCGTGTATGAGGTCTACATCGAACGAACCTATCGCTGCACGCGTGAAAGTACAATCAAACTCAAGTCCAGGTCGGCCAGAGATATCCAATACCACGCGTGACAAAGCCTCATCCAAAGGCACATAAGCATGCGCATAGCGACGAATACCTTTTTTATCACCGATGGCCTGCGCGAATGCCTGACCTAGCGTGATACCAATATCTTCTACCGTGTGGTGCGCATCAATATGCAAATCACCCTTAGCATTCACTTCAATATCCATCATGCCGTGACGGGCAATTTGATCCAGCATGTGATCTAGAAAAGGTACGCCAGTATTAAATGACGATACGCCAGTGCCATCTAAATTGATGCTGACTGATATTTGAGTTTCCAAGGTGTTTCTATTAATTTTAACTGTACGCATAGAATATATATTCAATAGGATTTAACGGCATTTTAACTCATTAAGCGTTTATCACCCATATTTACCTGATTAAATTAGCGAATCTGAGCAAACCGCTAGTCATAAAAAAACCCCAGTTTATAAGCTGGGGTTTTTTTATGACTAGTAAAATTTACTAGTTAAAAATTAACTGAATAATTTTTTGATGAAACCGAACAAACCACCGGTTGAACCGCCATGAGCGATTGCAGTGATTTCAGCAGCAGCAGCAGCTGGATCAGCAGCACCGTAGATTGCGGCACCAGCTACAACGATAGTCGCGCCAGCATCACGTACTTGAGCAGTTGTAGCAGCTTTAACGCCACCAGCAACAGAGATGTCTACACCTAAGTT
>NCHI01000046.1:0-11332 GCA_002281815.1 Methylotenera sp. 24-45-7 | reverse complement strand
CTAAGTCAGCGAATGGTGTTTGACCAGCAGCTTGTTGATCTAAACCAGTGTGAACGCCAATGATGTGCGCACCTAATTTAGCTACTTCTAATGTACGTGCTTTTTTGTCAGCAACGTTGATCAAGTCAACTTGTGCTTTTTTACCGTATTTGTTGGCAACGTCGATTACGCCTTTGATAGTACCGATGTCTGAAGTACCCAATACTGTACAAATATCAGCACCTGCTTTGTAGAATGGCTCAGCTTCGTAAAAGCCAGCATCCATTGTTTTCAAGTCAACCAAGATTTTGTTGTTTGGAAATTTAGCGCGTAATGTTTTCAGCAACTCGATACCATTGTGCTTAATACATGGCGTACCGATTTCTAAAATATCTACGTGTGGAGCAACTTTAGTTGCTAATGCGACTGTTGCATCGAAATCTAGTGAATCTAATGCCATTTGGGTTTGTGCCACGATACATCCTCCAACGAATAGTAAATCTATTAATAGTTTACTTAGGTTAAAAATACGAAATTAAAAATAGTTATTGTTTATATTGTGCACAAAACGCACATTTCGCTATGATAACCGTAGTTTCAAAGAAATTTCAAACTTTTCGTAGGTATTTTTACTGATTCTCTAGTGATTGCTGTGAGATTTCCGTGAAAGTAAGATTTAAATTTCAACAATTGCTGCCTGATGGCTTATTACAGAACAACAGTTAAAGCATCTATGAGCTGCTTAGACTGCTGGTCTGTGCCAATTGTGATGCGCAAATAATTGGAAATGCGCGCCGGTGATTTAAAGTGACGCACAATGATATTGTGCTCACGAAGCTTAGCGGTTAGCTCAGCACCATCATGCGTTTTATGTTTGGCGAATATGAAATTAGCGCCAGATGGCAGCACTTCAAAGCCTAATGCCGTTAAATCTCGAACTAAAGCTTCACGCGTAGCAATTACTTTTTGGCAAGTTTGTTCAAAATGGGCCACATCTTGCATGGCGGCAACTGCGCCTGCAGATGCAAATCGGTCTATAGGATAGGAATTAAAGCTATCTTTAACCCGTATTAAAGCCTCAATTAAATCTACAGACCCTAGCGCGTAACCAACACGCAAGCCAGCTAATGAACGCGCTTTTGATAAAGTATGCGTGACTAACAAATTAGGGTATTGGTTAATCAAACCCACTGCCGATTCAGTGCCAAAATCCACATAGGCTTCATCCACTACTACTACAGATTCAGTATTTTCCTGCAACAAGCACTCAATTTCATTGAGTGCCAAGGGTATACCGGTAGGTGCGTTAGGATTGGGGAATATAATGCCGCCATTAGGGCGCTTGTAATCATCAAGATGAATACTGAAGTCACTTGCGAGCGGTATGGTTTGGTAGTCAATAGCATATAAGCCGCAATAAACTGGATAAAAACTATAGCTAATATCTGGAAACAGTAGAGGCTTGTCGTGCTTTAACAAAGCCTGAAATACATGCGCCAATACCTCGTCGGAGCCATTACCGACAAATACTTGGTTAGGTTGCAAGTTAAAATTACTAGCAATAGCCGCTTTTAACACATCTGAGTTAGGATCAGGGTATAAGCGCAAAGTATCAGCCGCTTCAGCTTTAAGCGCCTCAATTACTTTGGGGCTAGGGCCGTAAGGATTTTCATTGGTGTTTAATTTCACCAAATTAGTTAATTTTGGCTGCTCGCCCGGTACATAAGGGGTGAGTTTATGTACAACATCGCTCCAGAATTTACTCATATCTCAGCCTGTGCTCACTTTAATCTGCACTTGTCTTAATCAATTGTCTTTAATCTATACTCGGCAGAACGTGCATGCGCTTGCAAACCTTCACCATAAGCCAGCGTTGCGGCTACTTTACCCAGCACCTGCGCACCTTGTGATGACACCATAATCAAGCTAGATCGCTTCTGGAAATCGTATACACCCAATGGTGATGAAAACCTCGCCGTGCGTGAAGTCGGCAGTACGTGATTTGGGCCTGCACAATAGTCACCAAGCGCTTCACAAGTGTCACGCCCCATAAAGATCGCACCCGCATGTTTGATTTTTTTACTGAATGCCAACGGCTCTTCCAATGAAAGCTCCAAATGCTCAGGCGCAATATAATTACTAATTTCAGCCGCCTCGTCTAAATCACGCACCTGAATCAAGGCACCGCGATTGGTAAGTGAGGTAGTAATAATGTCTTTACGCGGCATTTCCGCCACTAACTTCTCAATACTTGCAGCTACTTGGTCTAGAAATTCCGCATCTGGACTCAATAAAATAGACTGTGCTAATTCATCGTGCTCTGCTTGTGAAAACAAGTCCATAGCAATCCAATCCGGGTTGGTCTTGCCATCACAAATTACTAAAATCTCCGAAGGCCCAGCCACCATATCGATACCTACCACACCGAATACGCGGCGTTTAGCAGCAGCCACATAAGCATTACCAGGACCTACAATTTTATCTACCTGCGGCACAGTTTCCGTACCATACGCCATCGCACCCACTGCCTGCGCACCGCCGATACAAAACACGCGATCTACGCCAGCAATGGCAGCAGCAGCTAACACCAGCTGATTTTTTTCACCATTTGGCGTTGGCACTACCATGATAAGTTCTTGCACGCCTGCCACTTTTGCCGGAATCGCATTCATCAACACAGAAGAAGGATATGCCGCTTTACCACCAGGCACATATAGGCCCACGCGGTCTAGTGCCGTCACTTGCTGTCCCAATAGCGTGCCGTCAGCTTCAGTGTAGCTCCATGAACTCATTAATTGTTTTTCATGATAGCTGCGCACACGGTCAGCAGCAGTCTGTAATGCAGCACGCTGATCTGCGGGCAGTGCGTTTAAAGCGCTTACCAACTCAGCTTGGCTAATTTCCAAATCACTTAATTTGCTAGCGCTAGTTTTATCAAAGCGATTGGTATATTCCAACACGGCTGCGTCACCACGTGCTTTTACATCTTTAAGAATGTTGGCAACCACCACATCGACGCTGTCGTCTTGCGCAGTTTCAAATGCGAGCAACTCTTTCAGATTCTTATCGAAATCGCTATCTGTCGTAGAAAAACGTCTAATTTTCATACCAATAAACCTAGCCTTTATCTTTATTTCTTAGCGGCAATCGCTGATTGAAACGCGTCCATAATCGGTTGTAGTTTAGCCCTATTGAGCTTAAGCGACGCTTGGTTAACCACTAATCGTGAACTAATATCACCAACCTCTTCTACTGCTTTGAGGTTATTTGCGCGCAAAGTTCCACCTGTACTCACTAGATCTACAATAACATCAGCCAAGCCCACCAAAGGGCCAAGCTCCATGGAACCATATAGCTTAATTAAATCGACATGCATGCCTTTGGCTGCAAAGTGCTCACGCGCGGTTTTAACGTATTTAGTCACCACTTTTAAGCGTGCCCCGCTACGAATCGAACCGAAATAATCGAAGTCTTCACGCACCGCGACCATCATTTTGCATTTGGCAATCTGCAGGTCTATAGGCTGATAAAGCCCATCCCCACCGTGCTCGTCCAGCACGTCTTTACCGGCAATGCCTAAATCTGCTGCACCGTATTGCACGTAGGTAGGCACATCAGTCGCACGCACAATAATCAGGCGAACATCTTCACGGTTAGTGCCAATAATCAGCTTGCGTGAAGACTCCGGATCTTCAGCTGCATGAATGCCAGCTGCTGCCAATAATGGGGCAGTTTCTTCAAAAATTCGACCTTTTGAGAGTGCTATCGTAATCATTTTTTTATCAATATTTAAGTTAAGCGACGCGCTTAACATTTGCGCCTAGCGCGTTTAATTTTGCTTCTAGATTTTCGTAACCACGGTCTAAATGATAGATACGCTCAATCACGGTATCACCACGTGCCACCAAGCCTGCCAGTACCAAGCTCGCCGAAGCGCGCAGGTCAGTTGCCATCACCGTTGCGCCGTCTAACTCTGACACGCCTTTAACCAAGGCAGTGTTACCATCAATGCTGATATCAGCGCCCATGCGTTGCAACTCTTGCACATGCATAAAACGATTTTCAAAAATCGTTTCAGTCACTTTAGACACGCCCTCTGCCATGGCATTGAGCGCCATAAATTGCGCTTGCATGTCAGTAGGAAACGCCGGATGTGGTGCGGTACGAATATTCACAGCTTTTAACTTGCCATCACTTTTCACAGTAATCGTATCAGCGTCGTGCGTCACCGTGGCACCCGCCTCACGCAATTTTTCAATCACCGCATCAAGTAAATGTGCTTGCACATTGAGCAGCTTCACTTCACCGCCAGCCATAGCAGCTGCAACCATATAAGTGCCGGCTTCAATACGGTCACACACCACATTGTGCGTGGTGCCGTTGAGTTTTTCTACGCCGACGATGGTAATAACATCAGTACCTGCCCCAGTAATATTGGCGCCCATTTTAATCAGCATCTCGGCCAAATCAATCACTTCAGGCTCTTTCGCTGCATTTTCCAGCACAGTTGTACCTTCTGCCAAGGCTGCTGCCATCATCAGGTTTTCAGTGCCCGTAACCGTCACTAAATCCATGTAATAGCGTGCGCCTTGCAAGCGTCGATTAGGCAGATGCAGAGTGCTAGCTTGGATATAACCATGCGTAATATGTATCGCAGCGCCCATGGCTTGCAAACCCTTGATATGCAAATCAACTGGGCGTGAACCAATAGCACAGCCGCCAGGCAGCGAAACCCGCGCAGTTCCGAAGCGAGCAAGCAAAGGGCCTAACACCAAGATAGACGCACGCATGGTTTTCACCATTTCGTAAGTAGCTTCAAAAGAAGCCACTTCGCTAGCGTCTAGCGTGACTTTGTCGCCATTGCGAGATATTTTGACGCCCATGGTATCAAGCAGCTTGATAGTGGTGTCGATATCTTTTAACGCCGCAATACTGCTGAGATGAAGTGGAGTTTCAGCCAGTAGCGCAGCGCACAAAATAGGCAATGCTGCATTTTTAGCGCCCGAAACAGTGACTTCGCCATTAAGGCGATTACCACCGGTAATTAATAGTTTATCCAATTATTTGGCCGCATCTAATAGAGTTTGTAATTCGCCGCTTTCGTACATGGCGCGCATAATATCTGAACCGCCTACAAACTCACCTTTGATATAAAGCTGTGGAATTGTCGGCCAGTTTGCATAAACCTTAATACCTTCACGAATGCCTTGGTCTGCCAGCACGTCTACTGCCAAATACTCAGTGTTGCACGCTTTCAAAATTTGTGTCGCTAAATTTGAAAATCCGCACTGTGGAAACTTTGGCGTACCTTTCATATAAAGTACTACTGGGTTAGTGGTGACTTGCTCTTTAATAACTGCTTGTGCGTCCATGATATTTCCTAATTCAAAATGCCTGTTACAGCGTTTATGCCATTGATATAAATATTGTCGATAAATACTGTAGTTAATTATTGTTATTCAGTTTTTGCCATGCTTCTGGTGTCAGTGTGCGCATGGAAAGCGCGTGAATTTCAGCGCGCATTCTGTCGCCCAATGCGCCGTACACCAGCTGATGCTGCTGTACCATATTTTTACCAACAAAGTCCGGGCTCACAATGACCGCCTCGAAGTGCGTACCGTCGTCTCCCAAAACTTTGATGTATTCACATGCCAGATTTTGTGTAATGTAAGTTTCTAATTGCTGCGCGCTTAACACCGATGATTACCTTATATAGATGCTGATTAAACTAAGATCTTAGTTTATAGCCTGATTTTAACATTTTTAGCGTAATCAGTGCTAACACTAAGAACGCACCGCCAACTATCGCTAAACTAAATATCGGTGAAACATCACCTTTACCAAAGAAACCGTAGCGGAACCCATCTATCATGTAGAAAAATGGATTAAACAATGATACTTTTTGCCAAAATGGCGGCAGAGAATGAATCGAATAAAACACGCCAGATAAAAAAGTCAGCGGCATAATAATAAAGTTCTGAAACGCTGCCATCTGATCAAAACGGTCTGCCCAGATGCCAGCGATAATGCCGAATGTACCGAGCAAAGCACTACCCAGCAAAGCAAAAGCGATAATCAGCCATGGGTTAGCCAAACTCAAATCTACAAACCACATCGCCACCAGATAAATTCCCAACCCTACAACCAGCCCGCGCACGATAGACGCAATTAAAAAAGCCAGAAAAAATTGCATATGAGTGAGAGGCGTCAGCAAAATAAATACAATATTGCCCATCACTTTTGATTGAATCAGGCTGGAAGAACTATTGGCAAAAGCATTTTGCAATACTGACATCATAATCAGGCCAGGAATCAAAAACGCGGTGTAAGGAACACCGTCATAGACTTCCACATGACTTTCCAGCACATGAGAAAAAATCAGTAAATATAGTAAAGCCGTGATGACGGGTGCAGCAACGGTTTGAAACACCACGCGCCAAAATCGCAGCAACTCTTTTTTAAGCAGCGTCCACGGACCTCTCCAATTGTTAGCGCTTGCATTAATCATCACGCGACCCCTTTCGCAGTATTGCCCACTAAGGACAAAAATACATCTTCCAGATCAGCTTCATTTAACTGCATATCAATTACCTTAATGTTTGCCGTACGTAACGCCGACAACACAAACTCAATTTGCGCCATGTCATCAAGCGCAAAGGTATATACGCCATTTTCAACATGACGCACTGATTCAACAATCACCTCAGGTAGCGCAACATCACCTAGCGTTAAGCGCAAATGTTTACCGGAAAATTTGTTCAACAAATCTGCAGTTTTATCCAAAGCCACAATTTGACCCTGCTTCATCATTGCCACTCGACTACACAGTGTTTCGGCTTCTTCTAGATAGTGCGTGGTAAGAATAATAGTATGGCCATCATGGTTGAGTTTTTTTATAAACTCCCACAACATTTGGCGCAATTCAACATCCACACCCGCTGTAGGCTCATCCAGCACGATGACCGGCGGCCTATGCGCCAAGGCTTGTGCGATAAGCGCGCGCCGTTTCATGCCACCTGAAAGCTTACGCATATTGGTATTAGCTTTATCCGCTAAACCTAGCCCCTCGAGAATTTCATCAACCCATGCGTCGTTTTCTCGTCCGCGCCCAAAATAACCCGCCTGAAAACGCAGCATTTCACGCACATTAAAAAACGGATCAAACACCAGTTCTTGCGGCACAACACCAAGTAGCATGCGCGCTTGCTGATAGGCTTTATTGACGTCATAACCCATCACAGAAATATTACCTGCACTCGGTGTAATAAGCCCAGCCAAGATATTAATCAAGGTAGATTTACCAGCACCGTTCGGACCTAACAATGCAAAAAATTCGCCTTGCTCTATGCTTAAATCAATTCCTTTTAACGCATGCAATGCGCCAAAATGTTTGTGTATTCCGTTAATTTTAATTGCTGGCTGGCTCAAGTTTCACTCTCAATCAAATGGCATTTCAGATACAAGCCTCTTATGACAGGCCGCTATACCGAAAAGTTAAACCCTTAGAAAAAATTTCTGCGTCCACGCTCAAATCGAGCGCCAAAAAAAACAACAGGCCAATAAATTGGCCTGAGCGTTTGCGATACAACTATCAAAAACTAACTTGCAGTTGCCGGAATAAAGTCTGCCACGCCATACAGTGCAGCTAGACTCATTAAACTTTCAGGCAAATGTGTAAATGTAACTTTTTTATTCGCAGCCAAAGCACGTCTTTGCCACTCCAAAAGCAAACTTAAGGCAGCGGTATCGACATCAGTAACGCCAGATAAGTTAATGTTGAGATCATTTTCGATTTTAAATGCGTTGCTATCGGTTAACACCGCATTTGCATTATCCATCAAAATTTCACCGGTAACATGCCATACGTTACCTTCTAAGCGAATACTTGTCATACACCAGCCGCTTTATTTTTTTCTGCTAATTTTTTATTCAAGCTATCTAAGCCATTGGTACGAATTTCATTGCTAAATTGACTGCGATAGTTAGTCACTAAACTCACGCTCTCAATCACAATGTCATACACCTTCCAGCCGCCATCAACGCGCACCAAACTGTAGTCAACAGCAATAGGTTGACCACCAGGTTGTAAGATTTGTGTTTTAACACTCACGTTTTTTGCATCTGGTTCAGCGCGCATAGGTTTGTATTCAATCACCTGATTTCTATATTTACCTAGCGCTGTTGCATAGGTGCGCAATAACAAACTACGGAACTCTTTTTGGAACACAGCCTGCTGCTCCGGCGTCGCCGCTTTCCAGTTTTTACCCAGCACCATGCGGCACACACGGTCGAAATCAAAATTAGGTAAGATTTTCTCTTCAGCTAATGCAAAGATTTTTTGCTGATTACCAGCCTGAATATCTTTATCGCTTTTGATTGTAGACAATACATCTTCAGCCGTTTGTCTTACTAACTCATCTGCGCTAATTTCTGCATGTGCAAAGTTAACGCTAAGTACTAACGCTGTAGATAAAACAACTTTTGTGATTACGCCTAAAAACTTGTTCATTGATACCCTCTAATTAAGCTGGTTATTGAGTTAGGTGCATTTGCGTGCAGCTAGTTCAAATGTATGTGCTACAAATAATACGTGCCTGCCTAGAACGGTGGGTCGCCCAGTTCAGTTGACTTAGCATTCGATGCTTTTTCATCACTGGCTTTAGCACCCTCATCAGCACTTGGCTCAGCCGCTTTGTTATATAAGAACTGACTGATCATTTTCTCAAGCACAACTGCATCTTGTGTTTGCGCGATTTTATCACCATTTTTTAAATAGTCTTCTTCGCCACCAGCTTCTAAACCGATGTACTGCTCACCTAGTAAACCGGCTGTATAAATATTCGCAAAAGTGTCTTTAGGAAACTCATAGCGCTCATCAATTTTAATCGTAACCACCGCTTCATAGGCTTTAGTATCAAACTTGATGTCAGCAACACGACCGACAACAACTCCCGCACTTTTCACAGGGGCATTTGGTTTTAAACCACCAATATTCTCAAAAGCAGCACTCACCGTGTAAGTGTCACCGATTTTATTGGAAGTAAGATTTCCTACTTTCATCGCTAAGCCCAAAAGTGCCGCGATACCTAACGCAACAAAAACACCTACCCATAAATCAATCGTCGTTCTATCCACTTAACATCCCCTCATTCTTTCCCTTAAACGTTTTTAACAATCGTGTTAAACAACAATCATAAAGGAGGTTAATACAAAATCCAGACCTAAAACCGTCAGTGAAGAAATTACCACGGTACGTGTTGTCGCTTGACTCACGCCTTCTGCAGTGGGTGGTGCATCAAACCCCTCAAACAAGGCAATCATGGTGCAAGCAACACCAAACACTAAACTTTTAATCACACCATTGAGAATATCGTCTCTCACGTCCACATTCGCCTGCATCTGTGACCAGAAAGCGCCATCATCCACACCTATCAGCGGAACAGCCACCATATAGCCGCCCAATACACCGACCATAGAGAATAATGCTGCTAATATCGGCATGGAAATAACACCTGCCCAAAACCTCGGTGCTACAACGCGTGCAATTGGGTTCACCGCCATCATTTCCATTGCTGACAATTGCTCAGTAGTTTTCATCAAGCCAATTTCGGCAGTAATTGCTGTACCTGCGCGCCCCGCGAACAGCAAAGCAGTGACCACTGGACCAAGTTCACGCACTAAAGATAAGGCGACTAGCACACCGATTGCCTCGGAAGAGCCATATTTCTGCAAAGTATTGTAGCCTTGCAAACCCAGCACCATACCTACAAAAAATGCCGACACAATGATAATCAGCAAGGACATAACACCAGTAAAATAAATCTCACGTAAAGTCAGATGAAAACGCCTAAAACTCTCACCAGAGTAAATAATCGTCAGAAAAAACAATCTGGCTGCGGCACCTAGGCGCCAGATACGCTCTATCATGCGACGCCCAAAACTGCGTAGCAACCTGGCTAGGTTAGCGATTAAAATAGAATGAATAATTTGCATGTGAGATTTACTTGTATTCCATGTGTGATTGACTTGTCACTTAACGCGAAGTGCGCTCGAATAATTCAGCCTGATAACTTGCAGCTGGGTAATGAAAAGGCACCGGCCCATCTTTTTCACCGTGTACAAACTGATGTACAAAAGGCAATGTCGATTGCATTAAATCGTGTGGCGTACCTTCAGCGGTTACTTCACCATTAGCGACAAAATAAACATAATCTGCAATCAGAAATGTTTCTTTAACATCATGCGAGACAATAATCGACGTTGCCCCCAAAGCATCATTTAAGCTGCGTATCAGGTCACAAATCACTCCCATTGAAATGGGATCCAAACCGGCAAATGGCTCGTCATACATAATGATGTTAGGGTCAATTGCAACGGCACGCGCCAGCGCTACGCGACGCGCCATACCACCAGACAGCTCAGTAGGCATCAACTGATGAGCACCTCGCAAACCAACCGCGTTAAGCTTAAGTAGCACAAGGTCGCGTATCATCACTTCTGGTAAATCAGTAAGCTCGCGCATTGGGAAGGCAACATTATCAAACACGCTTAAATCTGTGAACAGGGCGCCATGCTGAAACAACATCCCCATAGTGCGACGTAATTTATAAATGCCGTCGCGATTTTGTTCATGCACGACTTTGCCATCAACGCGCACTTGGCCATGCGTAGGCTTGATTTGACCACCTATCAATCGCAATAATGTAGTTTTGCCACTACCACTGCCACCCATAATTGCAACAACTTTGCCACGCGGAAATACCATATTGATATTTTTATGCAGTAAACGACCTTTGTATCCAAAGGAAAGGTTATCAATTTCTACAATATTAGACGTCATGGGCAATGGGTTGTTTTTATCTTTTATTTAAGTTGCTATTCTAAAACAATAAGCATTGCATGCAAGCATTAATCTTGTTTTAGCAGAGGTAATCATGAAAAATGCGGCGATATCTTGCAATCATTTCAAAAGCTTAGTTAAAAAGCCATACAAACTGTGTACTTACTTGCGTCGTTAATTGTTTGCGAAGCTCCACTCGATGTCACTGCAGTTGCCGCGCTCGTACCACCCGGTGAACCAGCAGTTGCCATTAACGACCCAGTAGAGGTTGATCCATCGTCGAGCGCTATGTCTAGCTGTTTGGCATATTTTCCTGAAATGCCTTCTGAACAAATCACATAAGCGCCTGACAAATTAGCAATAGAAGGCGTAGACCCTGACTGAATGCCAAGTCGACCTCCTTCAGCATTAATTGGTAGATAGTGAGCTGCTGTTGTATCTACTGACCCCGTCGCCAACTGCGCCAATCTTATGTGTTGCCAAAATTGGAAGGTTTCACCTGAGCTAGCGTTG
>NCHI01000195.1 GCA_002281815.1 Methylotenera sp. 24-45-7 | reverse complement strand
TGGTTCCAGCACATTCTAACGTGCTGCCTCGCGAAGTGTCTTTAAGAACACAACTCTCTCGCAACATCCAACTTAACATACCACTACTTTCAGCCGCTAAGTCTCCGCCACCTTTTTTCATGATTTTGCCGTCTGCAGCTCGCTGTTTGCGCACTTCTTTAGGGTCTGCAATAAGTGGCCTGTAGATTTCAACGCGATCTAGGTGGCGTAAAACTGTATCCAATCTTGTTGCTTTTCCAAATATCCCGATTTTGTTGATGGTTAAATCAATTTCAGGAAATTTTTTAATAATGCCAGAAGCATAAATTGCGTTTTCGGCAGTAGCGCCATTTTCAACCATGATAGGCACAATCAGTTGCTGGTCTGGCAATGCATAAGCCACTTCTACAGTAATTTCATTTTGTTGGTTCATGTCATAATCCTTAAACTTTATATATTTTATCTGCGCGGACTACAAAACCGTCTACAAAGGTGTTGGCAATATGGCTAAATACCGGCGCGATAATTTTTTCAAGAAAAGCGTTAGCAAACTCATAGTTGAGCGAAAACTCAATCTTGCACGCCTCATCATTGAGGGCATGAAATTGCCAATGGCCATCTAAATGCTTGAAAGGGCCATCCCTGAGTTGGATGCTCATTGATTCAGGAAACTTTTTGGTATTTTCAGTGGTGAAGTTTTGACGTATACCATGGTAGGCAATGTGCAGCGTGGCAACAGTGGTTTCATCGTTCTGCGATAACAAATCCACACCGCCGCACCAAGGTAAAAATTCCGGATATTTAAGTACATCATCCACTAGTAAAAACATCTGGGCCGCTGAATGATGAATGAGGACTGTTTTTTTGACTTGCGCCATGCTTTCCCTTGCGACATACAATTTAAAACTTATCTGGCAAAAACGAACTCGCCAAGAAGTAGAGTAAAATGCGATTTTAAGCTATTCGCCAAGAAATATTTAGTTTTATGAGCATTGCACAAAATAAAAAAGCATTCTTTGATTTTTTTATAGAAGAAAAATACGAAGCAGGCATCGTTCTCGAAGGTTGGGAGGTGAAAGCCATTCGTGATAATAGAATCAATATTAAAGAAGCCTATGTCATTATTCAGCGCGGTGAAGTGTATTTAATCGGTTGTCATGTTACGCCATTGGGTATGGCTTCTACACATATCCGCCCAGATGCAATTAGAACCAGAAAGTTACTATTGCATGCTGAGGAAATTTCTAAGTTAATCGGTAAGGTTGAGCGTGCTGGTTATACCTTAGTGCCTTTAGACATGCACTTTTCAAAAGGGCGTGTCAAGGTAACGATAGGCTTAGCTAAAGGTAAAAAACAACACGATAAACGCGATACTGAAAAAGCGCGCGATTGGGAACGTGAAAAAGGCAGAATCATG